>VAXG01000093.1 GCA_005883355.1 Actinomycetota bacterium
GATCTGCGCGACGCGGTCGCGGCCGTACTTCTCGGCGACGTAGTTGATGACGCGGTCGCGTCCCTCGACGGCGAAGTCGATGTCCATGTCGGGCATCGACTTGCGGCCCGGGTTGAGGAAGCGCTCGAAGAGCAGGTCGTACTTGATCGGGTCGATGTCGGTGATCTCGAGGCAGTAGGCGACGAGGCTTCCCGCCGCCGATCCGCGACCAGGCCCGACCTGGATGCCGTTCCGTTTCGCAAACGCGATGAAGTCCCAGACGATCAGGAAGTAGTCGGCGAAGCCCATCTCGCGGATCGTCTTGAGCTCGAACTTGAGCCGGTCGTTGAGCTCGTCGGTGGTCTTTTCGTAGCGCCTTTCCAGGCCTTTTTCGGTCAGCTCGACGAGGTAGTCGAAGCTGTCGCGCTCGTCGGGCGTCGGGAACTTCGGCAGCAGGATCCCGCCGAGCTCCATCGTGACGTTGCAGCGCTCGGCGACCTCGAGCGTGCGGCGGAGCGCGTGCTCGTAGCCGGGGAAGTCGCCCGCCATCTCCTCCGGTGACTTGAAGTAGAAGTGGTCGGTATCGAACTTCCAGCGCTGCGGGTTCTTGAGCGAGTCGCCGGACTGGATGCAGAGCAGCGCCTCGTGCGCGCGCGCGTCCTCGTGCTTGAGGTAGTGGACGTCGCCCGTCGCGACGAGCCCGAGCCCGGTGCCCTCGGCCATCTTCGCAAGAAGTGGGTTGATTCGTTGCTGCGGCTCGAGGTGCGCGTTCTGCATCTCGACGTAGGTGGAGTCCTGGCCGAAGATCTGGACGAGACGGTCGAGCTCGGCAGCCGCATCGCCGGGCCGGGCCTCCTCTAGCGCCTTGCAGACGCGTCCGGAGAGGCAGCCTGAGAGCGCGATCAGCCCCTGCGAGTGGGACTGGAGAAGCTCCCAGTCGACGCGCGGCTTGTAGTAGTAACCCTCGAGGTAGCCGGCGGAGGCAAGCTTGATCAGGTTGGAGTAGCCGGCGTTGTCCTCGGCCAGCAGCGTGAGGTGTGCGTTCCCCTTGGTCTGCGCGCGACGGTCGTCGCAGACGTAGATCTCGCAGCCGAGAACCGGCTTGACGCCGTGCTTTCCCGCTTCCCGGTAGAGCTCGACGGCCCCGGCGAGCGAGCCGTGGTCGGTGAGCCCGACGGCGGGCATCTCTAGCTCGGCGGCGCGAGTGGCAAGCGCAGGTATCCGGCACGCCCCGTCGAGGATGGAGTACTCGGAGTGGACATGCAGATGAACGAAGGACGCTTCGGGCACGAGGGTCGATTCTCGCAACCCCGGCTGACGTTGGTGCTAGGATATCGATTCAATGGCTAAGCTGATATCTAAATCAGACAAGACTTCTCTGGCCATCGATCGCGAAAAGCTCGATCAGGCTCGGGAGATCCTTGGCACGAAAACCCTAGCCGCTACGGTCGACGCGGCCCTCGACGAAGTGATCGCCCTAGCCGCCCGTCGCCGGTTGCTCGAACGGATCCGACGTGAGGGCGGGATCGGCCCGTCGCTGGCGGAGATCCGCCGGCTGCGCGAGCCTCGCGTTGCGCCTCGTTCTCGCTGACACCAGCGCATGGCACCGAAGCGCTCGAGCTGAGGAGCTCTGGACCGAGCTGGTCGAAGCGAGCATTCTCGCCCGATGCACACTCAGCGAGGAGCCGCGCTGAGTACGATCGTCTCGCAAATGATCTGAGCTTGCTGCCTCACCTTCCGATCGATCGAAAGGTCGAGCGGATCGCGCTTGGAACACAGGCAGCGCTCACAGGGAGAAGCCAACACCGTGGCCCGACTCCGGTCGATCTCCTCATCGCAGCAATCGCCGAGGTGAACGGCGCGACTCTCCTCCACTACGACCGGCACTTCGACACGATCGCCCGCGTCACTGGCCAGCCGATGGAGTGGCTGGCGCGTCGCGGGAGTCTCGACTGACGAATCCTCCCAGCAACCTCGAAGTCACGAGCGCTCGAGTTGCTCCAGGAACGCGCGCGGCCACGAGATCGGCAGCTTGTCGCTGAGCGCGAGCACGTGTGCGTCGTCCGAAACGAGCGGTGTGCGCTCGCGAGCAGCGAGCGCCAGCAGGTAATCGTCGCCGGGGTCATCCGAGTGAAGGGGCGGCGGTCCGTCGGGGTTCGCCACGACCTCGCCAAGCTCCCGCTTCGCGTTCCGCGACCGGCCCGCCGAGGACCGTCATCGCGGAGCGACACGTCCTGAAGCCGCGGCGCGGGATGCCCGTTCTCGGCGCGAAGCCGCTCGATCAGCTCTGACCGTAGATCTGACGAACGGTTGGCGGGGACATGGAACATCGAAGCAAGCAATCTATGACGCGTCTGCCAAGGCTCTGCATCGAATCTGGAACTTCGTACGTGTTACCCGAGATGCAGGATCAACTCAAGAGTCCGGCTTGACGGCTGTTATCTCCGCAGTCTCCTCGCGAGACTCGTCGTCTCGGCGTTCCTCCACCGTCTCTTCGCCCGACCCGGCAGGCTCGCGGCCGCCACTGCGCGCAGCCGCCGCATTGGCCAGATCGACGAGGCCGCTCGCCATCCTGCGCACGTCTTCGAGCAGCTCGTGACGTTCCTTCCAGACAGCCTCCGTATCAGCCTGAATCTCGCCCCGTCGAGTCTCCGCCTCCTCCCGCAGCGCGGCAAGCTCTTCCTTTAACCGCCGCATGCGCTCATCCGCCTCCGCCTGTGCGCGTGCGAGGGTGTTCTGCGCCTCGGCTTTTGCCTCCGCGCGCAATTCATCCGCCTCGGACTGGGCCTTGGCGACGGCAGCGTCCGCCTCCGTCCTCGCGTTGGCCATAAGTTGGTCTGCCTCTGCCTTTATGCGGTCCGCGTCCGCGCTCGTATTGACGAGAAGCTCCGCCGCTTCCGTTTTTGCCTTGGCCGTGTTCTGTTCCGCTTCGCGTTGGGCGCTTGTCGTGATCTCCTCCCCGGCCTCACGCGCCGCCCGAAGCAGCCCCTGCGCCTTCTCCTCGGCCTGTTCAAGCGCATGCCTGACCGCCGCCGGCGGCGAGCTCCTCACTTTGAGCTCCGCGATCACGCGATTGACACGCTTGATGTAGGTATCGACCGCCCGGCGGTCGTAGCCACGGACCGCAACCGGGAAGGAGACATCGAGGATGTCCTGAGGCACGTAAAACTGAAGGTCGCCGAAACTCTGCTTCTGCTCCCGGCCCTCAGCGCCGGACGAGAGGTTCTCCGTCTCGTCCGCCTTGGACGATTCGTCGTAGACCACGTCCCGAGTATGCCCGATCCGGCCGAGGGTGAAAGGGCCGCCGGCGGGGTGCCGGCGGCCCTCCACTGAGCTCAGCTCATTGCGGCCATCGCCGTCTTGCCGCGTTCCATGATCTCCTCGGGCGTGAGGTCCTCCTTGTGCGTGGCGATCTGCCACTGGTGCCCGAACGGGTCGGCGACAACGCCGAAGCGGTCGCCCCAGAACTGGTCTTCGACCGGCATCGTCACGGTTGCTCCCGCATCGATCGCCTGCCGGACGACCTCGTCGACGTCTTCGACGTACAGGAAGATGCCAACGCTGGTGCCACCGAGAGCCTTTGGTGGCTTCACGGTCGACTGCGGCATCGGATCGGCGAGCATGAGCACGGAGTCACCGATCTCGAGTTCGGCGTGACCGATCATGTCTCCCGGGCCCATCATGCGCATGCGCTCCTTCGCGCCGAACGCGCGTTTGTAGAACTCGATCGCCTGCGCGGCGTTGTCGACGGCGAGAGACGGGGTGAGGGCGTGATATCCCTCGGGAATCGGCTTGGTCATGTTCCTCCCCTCCTGAGGTGGCAATCGGACCAAAGTCCCTGATTCGCTTCCACAGTACCCCCCGACGGTCCAAAGTACGCGGAGTAAGATTGGCTATGATCTGGATCATGGTCGAACTCCAGATCGCGTCCATCGACGCGCCGCTGCTCAGGTCAGCCGAGGCGGCTTCGCTCGCGCTGTCTCTCGTCGGCCGGGCGCAGACAATGGGCTTCCTTCCTGTGCGGGAGGGCCGGGTCGAACTCGATCGCGAGTTCCTCGAGGAGCTGGCCGAGCTCCTTCGCCGTCGGGGCGTCGCCCTGAGAGCGACCGCGTCGCTCGCTCATGCGATGGCGGCGGAGCCGTTAAACGATGCCGAGGTGATCGACGCGCTGCGCGCGACACTTGATGCGGTTGACGCCTCGCCCCACCCTCAAGGCGAGTGGGCGCCGGCCCGGGAACTGCTCGGTGATGAGCTGCTCGCCCGTCTACTGCGCATCTCGGCCTCTTCGCTTCGCCGGTACGCGGCCGCGGACCGACATACCCCGGACGAGGTCGCCTGGCGGTTGCACCTCGTGGCGCGTCTACTCGCTTCACTCGTCGGCTCCTACAACGACTACGGCATCCGCCGCTGGTTCGACCGCCGTCGCAGGGCGCTTGATGGGGTTACACCCGGCGAGGTACTCGAGCGTGCAGAGGCAGAAGACGACGAGCGGCTAGAGCGCGTCCTCGCACTCGCGGAGCAGTTGACGGGTGCGGGAGCAGCCGCCTGACGCGATGCCTCTCTGGTTTCGGAACGCCGACCGTCGCTGGCCGTTTCTCTGGGAGGACGCTTCCCAGCCACCCGCGCGCTGGCACGGACCGCGTGAGGGCCCGGCCCAGTACCTCGCCGACACGCCGGACGGCGCCTGGGCAGAGTTCCTCCGTCACGAGGAAATCACCGACCCTGCCGACCTGCCGGGAATCCGGCGCCATGTGTGGGCCATCGAGGTTCCGAGCGACGAGTCCGGCCCTGAAATCCCCGATCTGCCTCGAGACGTTCTCTTAGGCGGTCTCGACAGTTACCCCGAGTGTCAGCGCGAAGCACGCCGTCTGCGAACGGACGGAGCTACGAGCCTCGAAGCGCCGTCAGCTGCACTGCCCGAAGGCGGCGCTCGCGGCGAGCTCACGCGTGCAGGCCTGATCGAAGCCGACGAGCGCGATGGCCGTGTGCGCGTCCTGTACGGGCCACGCCCCGACCTGCGTGGCTGGCTCTGCGCCGGCCAAGGACAGCCGAGTGAAAGGCTGCTGTCTCTCGTCCGGCCGCTCTAGCTCTGAAACGCGACCCATCCAGAGGGAGCAGCAAAGAATGACTGTGCCGCCTTAGAAGAGTCCGAGAACGAGCTGCAGCGCCTCGTCGACCTCGCGCAGTTCGGAATGTGCGAGCCGCCCGACACGGCGACCGAACCGCGAAACATCGAACGCGCCGATCTGGTCCACGAGCACGCGCGTTCTGCGGCCGGCAAGTTCCACCTCCGGCCGGAACGCAGAGGCCACAGCCTCTGTCGACGTCGGGGCGACTACGACCGTCGAGAGGGCCGCGAGTTCGTTCGCCTGGACGAGTTGTCATACACCGAGCCCGCGAGGAGGCCATGGCTGCCAGCCCATGCGAAAAAGGTCGCCTTTGGCGCGAGCCGAAAGGTCCGCCGCCAGCTTGCGGACGATGGCGCTAACTACCGGACTGCGAGGACCCGACTTGTCGACGGTGACGATCGCCTCGTCGGCGTTCGCGATCCCGCGCTTCCGCGCGCGCTCGAGCGCCAGGCGAACCGGCTGCTCGAGGCCCTCCGCCCAGAGATCCGGCGCCATGCTCGTGATCGAGCCCGCGACCTTGCGTTCATCGCCGGAGTCGATCGCAAAAGAAATGAAGCTGAGGCACGCGTGGCAGATGGCGATGTCGTCGACGTCGAGCTCGAGCTCGGCAGCCAGCTCGACCGCTTCGGTACGCGTCATGAACACATCGAAGCAAGGAACTCGTCACGCGTCTGTCACGAGTCCGTGCCGAATCTGGACGATGGAACCTAGAACTGATGGCGACTCCGCCTTACCCTTAGCCGGTGATCACCTGCACTGAGTGCGGCCGAGAGAACCCGGACGACGCACGATTCTGCTTGGCGTGCGGCCGCAGCTTCGGCGAGGCGCCGGCCGCCGAGGCGCGTGAGGAGCGGAAGATCGTGACGGTCCTGTTCGCCGATCTCGTCGGCTTCACGTCGCGCGCGGAGAACATGGATCCCGAGGACGTGCGAGCGCTGCTCAGTCCTTACCACGCACGCCTGCGCTCCGAGCTCGAGCTCTTCGGCGGCACTGTCGAGAAGTTCATCGGCGATGCGGTCATGGCGCTCTTCGGCGCGCCAATCGCCCACGAGGACGACCCCGAGCGAGCCGTGCGAGCCGCGCTCTCGATCCGCGACTGGGTGCGCGAGCAGGAAGAGGAGCTTCAAGTGCGGATCGCGGTGAATACGGGCGAGGCGCTGGTCGCACTCGGTGCGCGTCCGGAAGCGGGCGAGGGCATGGCCTCGGGCGACGTCGTCAACACGGCAGCGCGCCTCCAGGCCGCCGCACCGGTGAACGGCATCCTCGTCGGCGAGACGACCTGGCGCGCCACCCGGCAAGCGATCGACTACGGCGACCAGCAGCAGGTCGAGGCCAAGGGCAAGGTCGAGCCGATTCCCGTTTGGGAGGCGGTCGAAGCCCGCTCACGCCTGGGCGTCGACGTCGCGCAGGAATCACGCGCACCCCTGGTCGGTCGCGAGGAGGAGCTGCGAGTTCTGCAGGACGCTCTTGCGCGAGCGCGGCGCGAGCCGTCGGTCCAGCTCGTGACCCTGGTCGGCGTGCCGGGGATCGGAAAATCTCGGCTGGTGTACGAGCTCATGCAGACGATCGAGTCTTCGCCGGAGTTCGTGACGTGGCGTCAGGGTCGCTGTCTCTCGTACGGCGAGGGCGTGAGCTTCTGGGCGCTCGGGGAGATGGTCAAGGCGCAGGCCGGTGTCCTCGAGGCCGATTCACCCGCCCTCGTGGCGGCGAAGCTCGACGAATCGGTCGACGGACTGGTCGACCAAGCGGAGGCGGGCTGGGTCAAACGACACCTCGGCGTCCTTGCCGGCTCGAGCGAGGACGGCGAGGCCAACACAAATCGCGACGAAGCCTTCGCCGCGTGGCGTCGCTACCTGGAGGCACTCGCCGAGCAACGTCCAACGGTCCTCGTCTTCGAGGACCTTCACTGGGCGGACGACGGGCTGCTCGATTTCGTCGACTCCCTCGTCGACTGGGCGACAGACGTCCCGATGCTCGTCCTCGGCACCGCGCGGCCCGAGCTCTTGGCGCGCCGCCCGGGCTGGGGCGGCGGGAAGAGAAATGCAACCTCTCTGTCTCTCTCGCGGCTCGGAGACGTCGAGACGTCCCGGATGATCGCCTCGCTGCTCGGCAGATCCGTCCTCCCCGCTGAAACGCAGTCCGCGCTGCTCGAGCGTGCCGAGGGAAACCCGCTCTACGCCGAGCAATATGCGCGCATGTTCGTCGAGCGCGGCGACGCAGACGACCTGCCGCTGCCCGAGACCGTTCAAGGCATCATCGCGGCTCGCCTCGACGCATTGCCCGCTGCCGAGAAGGAGCTCGTGCAGAACAGTGCCGTTGTCGGGAAGGTCTTCTGGACGGGCGCGATCGAGGCGGTCGGCGGAGTCTCGGCTGGCGAGGCCGATCGATTGCTGCATCTGCTCGACCGCAAGGAATTCGTCCGACGAGAGCGCCGGCCCTCCCTCGCGGGCGAGAGCGAGTACGCGTTTCGGCATGTTCTCGTCCGCGACGTCGCCTACTCGCAGATCCCACGTGCGGCGCGGGCGGAGAAGCACCTGCGAGCGGCCGAGTGGGTCGCCGCGCTCGGCCGCGAGGCGGACCACGCGGAGATGCTCGCGTATCACTTCGTCACTGCCCTGGAGCTGGAACGAGCCCTCGGCCGCGAGGCAAGTCCCCTCGTCGAGAAAGCGCGCTCGGCACTTCGAGCCGCCGCAGAGCGGGCGCACTCCCTGCAGGCGTTTGCTATTGCAGCCACGTATTACTCCGAGGCGCTGGCGCTGGACCCTGTGGAACCCGAGCGACTCGAGCTGTTGTTCGCGCATGCGGTCACCGCGTTCCAATCGTTTGCGGAGGACCGCGACACGATCCTCGAGCAAGCGGGTGCTGCCTTGCTCGAAGCGGACGATGTCGAACGTGGGGCCGAGCTGGAGTCGATGCTCGCTGACGTCTGGTGGCGCCGCGGCGAGCATGCTGCAATGCGCGAGCACCTCGACCGCGCTCTGAGCCTCGTCGCAGACCGTGCTCCCTCCGCTGCCAAAGCGCGTGTGGTCGGCCAGGCGGCGCGATACCGGATGCTTGCCGGCGACACGACCTCGGCACTGGCCCTGGGCGACGAGGCACTTGCAATGAGTGAAAGTCTCGACCTCGACGAGCTTCGCGCAGACACGCTGATCACGATCGGCACCGCCTGCGGAATGAGCGGCGATTACGGGCGTGGCGTCGAGCAGATCAAGCAGGGCCTCGAGCTTGCACTTGCCGGCAATTCGCTCACCGTGTCGGCACGCGCCTATCACAACCTCAGCGCGACGACGTTCCACTTCGACTTCCGGGAATCGGCTGACTACCTCGCCGAGGCGAGGAGGGTCGCGAGGCGAATCGGCGGAGAGGCGTCGGCCCGGTACTCCGACGCCGCCTGGATCGGTGACCTGCTCTGGCTGGGCGACTGGGACGAGGCGGTGCGTCTCGCAGACCAGTACATCGCCGAATGCGAGGCGGGGCGGTCCCAATACGGCGAAGATGTGGTGCGCGATACGCGCGCCCTGATCCGCCACGCACGGGGAGAGAGCGAGGGGGCAACCGCTGACATGGCCACCGCGATTTCTCTCGCGCGCGCAGCGAGCGAGCCCCAGTCATGGGCTCCCGTTCTGGTTCATTCGGGTTTGATCTCCCTCGAGCTGGGGCGGCGCGACGAAGCTGACGCGCGCGCCACGGAAGTCCTCGCGGATCCGACACGCACCTTCCTGCACCTGCCGACGGTCGAGCTGGCGACCCTCGTGAAGCACCTAGGGCGGGCATCGGAGCTGCGCGCATTTCTCGAAGACTTGCCGAGACCAAGTCCTTGGCATCAAGCGGCGCTCGCGATCCTCGACGGAGAGTACGCACGTGCAGCCGACCTTCTCGACGAACTCGGGATGGTGAGCCTCAGCGCACGAGCACGCCTCCACGCGGCCACGGCATTTGCCGCGTCCGGACGACAAGTAGAGGCCGACGAGCAGCTGCGGCCGGCATTGGAGTTCTTCCGCTCGGTGGGAGCCACTCGCTACGTGCGCGAAGCCGAAGCCCTGCTTGCAGCCGCTAGCTGAGCGACACGTGAAATAGGAACGCGCCCGCGTGGTGCGCGCCACTTTAGGAGCCCTCCCCGGCCAGCTTGCGCCGATTCTGGCGCATGTCGTCCGGTCCGCGCGGGACCATTCATGGAGATGTCGCCGTCTCGAACGATGCGCTGCCAGGAGTGCGGTCGCGACTCGCTCGATTCGCGCTGGTCGCCTTGGTGTCCGGTCTGCTACGAGAGCTTGCACCACGAGCAGCGCCGCGATCAGATCCGCCCGCCCGCACTCGAGCTGCCGGCGTGGAGTAACCCGGCACAGCTCGACGCCGCCTTCGAGGATGTCCTCGGTGGGGAGCTGCCATGAGCGTGGGAGTCGCGGCGATTCTCCTCGTGCTCGTCGTGCTCGTGGCACTTGCCGTCGCCTCGTTCTTCCGGCACACGCTGGCGGCACTGACCGTGCTCGTCGCGATTCCGGTCTGGCTCGTCCTTCAGGCGCTCATCGGCGTCGGCTATGCCGTGCTCGCGATCGGGTTACTGGCCGTCTTCGTCGCCGTGATCCACACGATCAGCGACACACTCAGACTGCTGCGAGGCGCGAAGCGGATCGAGCGGCGAGCCCTCCCTGCGCTCGCGGAAGGCCGCGAATCGATCCGGCGCTCGGACGGCTCGCGCATCGCCGCCTGAAGGACGCAGCTCGTCCCGCAATGCTCTTCTGTTGGGGCGACTAGTAGGCCCGACCGGCAGCGGGGGACAAGAGCTTCTCCCTCACGTCCGCCTTCGACGATTCGTCGTAGACCAGGTCCCGAGTATGACCAATACCACTCTCGGGAGGGTGCGGACTCCAGAGCGCGCAAAGATGCCCACACCCGCCGAAGCTTTACATTTGCAGGCACTCCTCTGAAGGTACAATTTGCAGGGAGTTTTGACATTCGGCTGCGCCTGGCGAGTGCGCGGCCGTCAGGGCGAGGGAGGTGTGAGCAGGACCGCGATCAGGCCGACGAAACAGGCGTAGGCCGACCCGCTCGGCGGCGAGCGAGCCTTCGCCCAGGGCTATCTGCGCTGGGACCTCCAGGGTCTTCTCACCCTTAGGTTCCGAGCCTCACCAGTCAGAACCACGCGGCTGTGCAGGATGTCCGCCGTCGTAACCACCGTCATCGCTGCACTATCGGCCTTCGCTGCCCTGGCCAGTCTCTTCCTCTACCTGTACTTCGGCCGACGGTCGGACCTTGCCGCAGCCCGTGAGGAGGCTCTCGCCCTCGCAGAAACTCGGCGCCAGGTGATTGGTGAACTGCGGGAACGCATGAAGTCGCTCGAGGGGCGGCACAAGCGTGAAAAGGCAGCTCATGAACGGCGACGCCGTCAACTGCAGGCCGCGCTCGACAAGACACGAATGCAAGCGCGTGACGAGGCGTATAGCACGCAGCACTTCTACGCCGCTGCTCTCTCTGACTTCCTGAACGACCTCCGCGTCAACCTCGAGCGGAAGCCGCCTGACGTCGAGGCGGCTCTTCGACGCATCCGGAAGTTGCTTGAAGGCCAGCGTCCGGCCGCCTAGCACGTGCTTGTTTTTGGGCGCTAGCCCGCGGCGTGGGCAACGATGCTTGCTGCCTCCCCTGAGCTGAGCACGTCGGTGTTGACCATGAGGTCACGAGTGAAAGCGGGCCGGTGGGATGCCGGTGGCCCTCTACTAGAGAACTAGATCTTTCGGCCCATGAGGATCCGGTTGACATTCTCCGGGTGAGGTTGTAGGTAAGACGATGGCGACGAGGGGAGAGCTCGAGTGGGAACACTCGACCTGAAGATCGTTGCTGCGGCCGAAACGCCGAGAAATCAGCCGGCGCGGTCGTCCTCGTGGCAAGAAGGCATGCCGCTCTCGGTCGTGGTGTTGTCGGACGTTCGCGTTTTCCGCGAGGCGCTGGCTGTCGCCCTCGGGCGATCGGAGCTCGTCAGCAGCGTTCGGCATGGGCCGACCTCGGCTGCGGGAAAGCTGGGCCCGCTTGACGTGGCCATAGTCGACCTGAGCTCACCCGAAGGCCTGGCCGCGGCGCGACGGGCTGCGCAAACGACTCGAGTGGTGTCTGTTGCGATGGACGAGACCGACGCCCAGGTGATCGCAGCCGCCGAGGCCGGCGTGATCGCATTCGTGCCGCGCGACGGAACTCTGGACGATGTCATGTCAGGACTTGTCGCCGCGATGCGCGGCGAGCCCTTCTGCTCGCCAAAGATCGCTGCGGCGCTACTGCGTCGCGTGAACAACCTGGCCGAGCCCACGGCGCGCCCACGAGTCGAGGGGCGCCTGACCGCACGCGAGCGCGAGATCCTCGAGCTGATCGACGACGGGTGCTCGAACAAGGAGATCGCGGCGCGACTGTCGATCGAGCTGCCTACGGTGAAGAACCACGTACACAACATTCTCGAGAAACTGCAGGTGAGCCGTCGGAGCGAGGCCGCGGCGCGCGTCCGCCGCCAGCGCACCCGGGTCTAAGCCGTTCGATCCACGCAGCAGGAGCGCCGCCTGGATCGAAGTTGGACCGAACGGTCCATTCACATACGCGTGCTTCCCCGAAACAATCGCAAGTGCTTTCCGACAAAGGAGCCGCGCATGTCCTCCACGGAGACCGAATCCGGCAGTGTCGCGACGGAGGCGTACTCCCCGCCGCAGACACCTTTTCTCGAGAGCTACGACCTGCCGCAGATCGAAGGTCCGGCGACTCGCCAAGCCGAGAACTTCGTGCCCACAGGCACCCAGACCCCCTTCGTGACGGAGTATTACGGCGAGGCGCCCGGCATGACCGCGGAGGCCTCGAACCTCGAGCAGCTGCTGTTCGAGATGTACAGCAGCGAGATGAACGAGGCGATCGCGGAGATGGTCCAGGAGGGCGCGGCGCTCGCGTCGGAGCGCGCCGAGGAGCTCGGCGAGACATTCGGCGGCGGAGCGACGAGCGAGCAACTGCTCGAGCAGTGGCTCGAACCGGTACGCGAGCAGGCGGAGACGATGCTCTCGAACGTCGCGGAGGCGCTGACGCAGCAGGACGTGCAGACGATGAGTGAAACCGAGCTCGAGCAGCTCTTCGAGCAGTTCGAACCGCGCGACACCGGCCTGGCGCCGCACTTCGAGAACTTCCTCGGGGGTCTGCTCAAGAAGGGCCTCGGTCTCGTCAAGGGCGTGGTCAACATGGCGAAGCAGGGCATCGCCAGCGCGATCCGCCTCATCCCAGGTCTCGGGCCGCTCCTCAACAAACTCAAGGGACTCATCAAGCCGCTCCTCAACCGGGTGTTGAAGTTCGCGCTCGATCGGCTGCCGCCGGGTTTGCGGCCGGCCGGACAGAGGCTCGCACGCCAGCTCCTGGGCGAGCAGCTCGAGGAGGCGCCGACTGGCGAAGCACCCGCGACTGCCGAGGTGAACTGGATCCAGGAGCAGTTCGATCGCGAAGCCGCGCAGCTCCTCTTCGCCGCCGACGAGGCCGAGCAGGAGGCCGTCATCGGGGAGTCGTCGACCGAGACAGAGCGCGCCGACTCCAACGTCGTCAACGAGCTGCAGGAGGCGCGGGCCCGCTTCATCGAAGAGGTCAGCAACCTCGAGCGCGGCCAGGATCCGACGCAGGCGCTCGAGAACTTCCTGCCGGCGATCATGGCCGTACTCCCGCTCGTTCGTACGGGCATCAGCCTGATCGGCAGGGGAAACGTCGTCAACTTCCTCGCGAAGTACCTCGCCCAACTGATCCAGCGCTACATCGGCCCAGAGGCCGCGACGCCGTTGTCGCAGGCGATCGTCGACACGGGCCTGCGGATGATGACGCTCGAGGCGCCGACGCAGGCGGAAACACGGCCGCTCGCGGGAGCAGCGATCGCGGGGACGATCGAGGACACGATCCGCCGCGTCGCCGAGCACGGTGAGGCGGTCTTCGAATCGCAGGCCCTGCTCGAGGCGGTCGCGAGCGAGGCGTTCCAGGAGGCGGCAGCGGAGAACTTCCCGCCCCAGCTGTTGCGGCCCGAAATCCAGGAGGCCTCCCAGGTGCAAGGCACGTGGGTCTACATGCCTCTCAATCGCCGGCGGAAGTACTACAAGAAGTACACCCAGATCTTCGACGTCGAAATCTCGCCGCAGGTGGCGGCGTCGATCAAGACGTTCGGCGGGACGACGCTCGCCGCGGCCCTCCGCGACCAGCTCGGCGTCCAGGGAACAGTGCGAGCCCGGATGCACCTTTATCAGGCGACCTGCGGCACGTGGCTCAGCCGCATCTCGAAGTTCGAGCAGGTACCGGGTCTGGGCAGTGCAGCGCGTTCGGCCTGGTCGCAGATCCACCCGCTGACGCCGGAGGCTGCCGGCACGCTCTTGCGGCAGCCGGGGCTCGGCAAGAGGACTTCGCCCAAGTTTCTCTCGAACCGCAACCTGGTCGCCGTAGGGCAGCGGTTCTACTACCTGGAGATTCCCGGCGTTCGCCCACCGTCACCTCTCCCCGGCTTCAAAGGCCGGCCGCGGTCGAGCCAGATCAACCTGACGCTCGACTTCCCGAAGAACGAATACCGCGCGTTCGTCTACCTCAGCGAGGCGGACGCCCAGGAGGTCGCCGCCGCCCTTCGGCGCCGAGACGTCACCGCGGCTGTCACGATCTCACGCAAGGTCGTCATCGCCGGGGTGCGCACGGTGGTCGGCGGAAGGCTCCGCAGCCACATCAAGATCCGTAACGAGACGCCGTCACAGGAGCAGTTCCTCGGTGCGGTGCTCGAGAAAGCCGGCCAGATCGTGCTCGAGGCGTTGATCGCGAAGCTGATCGAATGGATCGGTCGCGCGATCGCCGATTACCACCAAGCCCGGGCGGATGAGTTCATCAGGGCGACGCAGGACCAGCGCTACGGCGTGACGATCGTCGTGACGCTGCGGAACCCGCCGGGCGCTTCGCTCGTGCGCCGCGCGCTGAAGGGCGAGTCGATCAGCCCGCTCGAGCTCGCGAACCCACTCGCCGTGTTCAGCGGCTTGCCGTCGCTGAGTGCCACGACCGTCGCGGGGTTCCGCTTTGACTGACGAGACCGCTGCTCTGCGGCTACAGGTCGCGCGCCAGGTGGCGCATTGGCGCGCGGCCGTCGTCGGGTTGCAGGACCTCGAGAACTTCGCCTCGGTCTCCGCCTGGCGGGGACTCGAGCGCTACCTCGGCATCGCCCTGCGTTCACATCTGCAGGGCGCGGTCGACCGGCTCTCACGCGAGTGCGATGTGCTCGCGGCCGAGCTGCGGGCGGCGACGACGGCGGAGCAGCTCGAACAGCTGCGCCGGCGAATCCTGCATTTCCGCACACGCTACTTGCAGGTCGAGACCGCCCTCGACTTCTACGGGCACGCGATCAACTCGCGCACGACGCCGCGGCTCGCAGCGCTTCTCCGCTCCTGCGACATCCTCGCCACGCGAAGCATGGAGGACGTTCTCGTCCCGCTTCGCCGCGACGTCCCACCCGTCCTCACGTACGTCGACAAAGGTCTGGGCGCGTCGATCCTGCGTGCGGGCCTGCGGCTCTGGGACGGCGGTTCGCTCAGCCCGGCTGCTGCGATCAAGGTGACGCGCCAGAACCTTTACCGCCCGACGGCACTCATTCACGAGACGGGCCATCAGGTCGCGCACATCGTCGGCTGGAACGAAGAGCTCGCCGCAGCGCTGAGTGCCGCGCTCGCCGCCGAGCCGCCCGAGTTGGCAGCAACCTGGGCAGGCTGGTCTTCCGAGATCGCCGCCGACACCTACGCGTTTGCCCACACGGGCTACGGCTCGGTCGCCGCTCTGCACGACGTCGTATCGGCCGAGTCACCGACCGTCCTCCGCTTCATCCTGGGCGACCCGCACCCCATCGCTTACCTGCGCGTCCTGCTCGGCGTCCAGATGTGCATCCGCTTCTTCGGCGCGGGACCGTGGGACGACCTCGGTCGCGCCTGGATCCGGGTGAACCCGACGAGCTCCGCCACGCCGGAGGTGCGCGCACTCGTCGAGCGCTCGGTCCCGCTGCTGCCCCGGATCGCAGAGGTCTGTCTCCTCGCGCCGATGCGCGGGTTCGGTGCGCGCCCGCTGGCTGCACTCGTGAACCCGATCCGCGTTCGGCCCGATGCACTCGAGCGGCTGGCGCGCGACGCCGGCCCTGCGCTCTTCACGTCACCGCACTGGTTGCGGCAGGAGGCACTGCGCCTGTTGGCGCTCTCGAGCCTCCGCGCGGCGATCGAACCCGACCGTGCCACCGAGGTGGCCCACCAGTTCGAGGACTGGATGTTCCGACTGGGCGCCGCTCCACTCGAGCAGGCCGCATGACCAAAGGAGGAAACAGTGGCTGACGACGAGCTGACGAGAGAACTGCTGGACCTGATCCAGAGCTCCCGCGACACAGCCCCGGACGACGAGCGTGGCTGGCTACGTCGCGCAAACAGGGCGGAGCGCCGCGTCGTCGGTGACTTCGGGGATCTCGAGACGGACCTACGTGGCCCGTCGGAGACCGGAACG
>VAXG01000144.1 GCA_005883355.1 Actinomycetota bacterium
CGCATCGACCCATTCCCGGCGATCAACGGCCCCTCCGCGCAAGTCGCTCCGCCCGACCCGCGCCTTGCTCGGGCGGCGGGCGTCCGCCGCGCCGCGCCCAGCGTGGTGCGCGTGCTGGGGATGGCGTGCGGGGTCGGCGTCGAGGGAACCGGCTGGGTGGCGAGGCCGGATCTGATCGTGACTGCGGCGCACGTCGTCGCAGGACAGAGCGACACGGTCATCGAGCTGCAATCCGGCGGACGACTGCCGGCCGACGTCGTCGCATTCGACCGCCGCAACGACGTCGCTGTGTTGCGCGTGCACGATCTCGGCCTGCGGGCTCTACCGCTCGTCTCCGCGAGGTCGGGTACTCCCGTTGCGGTCCTGGGCTTCCCGGAGAACGGGCCGTACGCCGTGATTCCGGCGCGGGTCGGGCGGACGTCGACGGTGCTGGCAGAGGATGCCTACGGGGCTGGGCCTGTTACACGCGCGATCACCTCCTTGCGGGGACGCGTCAGGCACGGAGACTCGGGGGCGCCTGCGGTCGACGTCCACGGGGCCGTGCAGTCGACGATCTTCGCCGCTCGTCTCCACACCGTCGGAGGATTCGGAGTCCCGGCCGACGTCGTCCGCGCCGATCTCGAAGCGGCAGGCCAGCCGGTCTCGACCGGCGACTGCGCTCCGTAGCGGAGGCTCACGATGGCGAAGCTCATCTACTCGGCGATCACGTCGCTCGACGGCTACGTCGCGGACGAGGAAGGCAATTTCGACTGGGCTGCGCCGGACGAGGAAGTGCACAAGTTCGTCAACGATCTCGAGCGGCCGGTGGGCACCTACCTCTATGGGCGCCGGATGTACGAGGTGATGGTCTACTGGGAGACAGCGCACACTCTCGCCGAACAGCCGCCCGTCGAGCAGGACTTCGCCGAGATCTGGCAGGCGGCCGACAAGATCGTCTACTCCAAGACGCTCGACACGGTCTCGAGCGGAAGGACGCGGATCGAGCGAGACTTCGACCCCGACGCGGTCCGGCAGTTGAAAACGCAAGCGGGAGGTGACATCACCGTGGGCGGTCCCGAACTCGCGGCGCAGGCGATCAAGGCGGGGCTGGTCGACGAGTTCCAGCTGTTCGTCGCTCCCGTCGTGGTCGGAGGCGGCAAAAGGTCACTTCCCGGCGATGTCTTCCTGACGCTCGAACTGCTGGAGGAGCGCCGTTTCGGCAGCGGCACGGTCTACCTCCACTACCGCACCTAGTCCACGAGCAGCTCGAGCACGCGCAGCGGGCGCCGAAACGGCGCGACGAGATACACGCCCGCAGCCCGCTCGCGTGAAGCTGCGATCAGCTCGCGTGCGTGGGCGAAACCCACCTCGGCGGCATCCGAGCCCGCTCGTTCGAGCTCGTCCTGCAACGCTTGCGGCACGAGGATGCCCGGCACCTCGTTGTGCAAACGCAACGCAAGTCGGTAGCTCGTCAGCGGAAAGACTCCGACGAGCACCGGGATCGGCCACGCGCCACCCAGTCGCTCGACGAAGCGGTCGAGATGCTCTGCGTCGAAGACGATCTGCGTCATCGCGAACTTGGCGCCCGCTTCGAGCTTCTGCTCGAAGCGTTCCAGCTCGACCCCCATGTCGTCCGGTGTCGGATTGACCGCGACGCCGGGGAAGAACGACGTCGGCGCATCGATCGGGCGGCCGTTGAAGTCCTCGCCGCGGTTGAGGTTCGTCATCAGCCGGGTCAGGCCGACCGAGTCGATCTCGTAGACGCCGCGCGCTCCCGGGTAGTCACCGACCTCGGGTGGATCGCCGGTGATCGCGAGCACGTTGCGCACGCCTTCGGCGTGCGCTCCGAGCAGCATGGACTCTAGGCCCATTACCGACCAGTCACGCGTCGTCAGGTGCGGGATCGTCTCGATCTCCGCGCGGCGCTCGATCGTCGCCGAGACCATCAGCGAGCTCATCCCGGCGCGAGCCGTGGCGTTGTCGTTGATGTCGACCCAGCCGACGCGTCCGGACTCCTTCAACGTGCTCGCGATCTCGAGCAGCCCCGCACTGTTGCCGCCGAGTGGGGGATCGAGCTGGACGGACACGACCCATTCGCCGGCCGCCAGCGCACGCGAAAGCCCAGTTTCCCTCTGCTCCTCGCCGAGCGCGACGACGAGCTCGGGCGCGTCGAACACGAGAGGCGCCCGCGGCTTGCGCTCTTCCTCGACCGCCGACCGGATCGCCGCGATCTCGGCGGGCGTCGTGCCGCAGCAGCCGCCGATCACCATGGCGCCGAGCTCGCGTGCATGTGCCGCGAACTCTCCGAAGTACTCCGGCGTTGCGTGCGGATAGATGACGCGGCCTCCGGTCAGGCTCGCGAGACCCACATTCGGAAGCGCCGCGAGCGGCTTGCCGTTCTTTCCCATCTGCTCGAGTGCGGCGAGTGCAGCGAGCAGGCCGGCGCCGTGATTGGCGCCGACTGCTGCGACGTCGAGCTCCATCAGACGCGCGGCCGCTTCGGCGGCGGTTACGCCTGCAAGCGTCTCTGCGCTCTCGTCGAAGGTGAGGAGCGTGACGATCGGCAGATTCGAGACGCTCCGCGCCGCCTCGATCGCGTCGACCGCTTCCTCGAGGTCGTAGAACGTTTCGATCATGAAGACGTCGACGCCGCGGCCGTCGAGAACGGCGGCCTGCTCGGCAAAGAGATCGCGTCGAACTCGAGAGGTCGCCGGCTCGCCGAGGGGTCCGATCGACCCGCCGATGAAGACGTCGCGACCGGTCATCTCCCTGGCGTCGCGGGCGAGCTTGACGCCGGCGGAGTTGATCGCCTCCAGGTCGTCCTCGAGAAAGTGGTGTGAGAGCTTGCGCCGGTTCGCGCCAAAGGTGTTCGTCTCGATCAGCTCGGAGCCGGCGTTGACGAAGCTGACGTGGAGGGACACGACGGCGTCGGGCGCGCGCAGGTTCGCCTCCTCCGGGGTGCGGAGCCGAGGGACCGCCGCGGATAGAAGCGCTCCCATGCCGCCGTCGCCCACGATCACGGGCCCGCGTTCGAGGCGCTCTACGAAGCGGTTGCGGGTCTGGCTTTGCGCGGGCACTTCGTCTCCTTCCGAACTCGCTCGACACATCCACCCGGGCTCGCGCCCGGCCGGGTTTGGCACCTTGCCGCGAGGCAGGTTGCCGAGGCTTCGAAGGGCCGGTTCCCTCAGCCTCTCTCGATGCGGAGCGGGACGTTGCCCGCTTCCAGCGCGAAGTATAGGCAGGGCGCCTGTCGAGGCCAGTGTCCAGAAAACGCAAGAGGGGCCGCCGCCTGGCCCCTCCTGGGTCTCCTATGGAAGGAGATTTTCCGAGGTTGCCCCCGCCGCATCGGGGCCCAACTCGGTGTGCTTTCTGACTATCGCGGGGAGGGGTCACTTGATCCATCACCCGTTCTCGGTTGACTGGCCCGGTTCACGGAAGATTCGCCTCACTTTGCGGCGCTAAAGGGGGAAGAAGCTGATGCCGATTCCCGTCCTGACTCCAAGGCCAGGGACTGACGGCAATCACTCCTGCGGCCCGAGGAGTATTGGCGGCGGCGGACGAGGACTCCGCCGCCACCTACCTTCTTCTTCAGATCGAAAGGCAGACGGCCGCGCCGGCGGAGCCGGCACGGCCTCTAGGCCGGCGCCGCCAAGTCGGCGCCTCGGGCGGCGGCGGACGAGGACTCCGCCGCCACCTACATTTCTACATCTCGTGAACTACTCGGCCTTCCATGCCCCCGGCCACCGTGACCACCTGGCCGGTGACGTGTCCGGAGAGGAGCGGCGACGCCAGGATCACCACCTGATTCGCGACGTCCTCCGGTTGGGCGACCTTGCGGAGCGCCATCGTCCGGGAGATACGGCGGACTTGTTCCTCTGAGACATGGCCCCGGGTCATCGGAGACTCGGTCCAGCCCGGCGCCACTGCGTTCACTCGCGCCAGCGGGCTCTTGCGAACGACCTCGTTCTTCAGGCTGAGCAGCAGGCCGCCGAGGATCGCGGACTTCGCGGCCGCA
>VAXG01000145.1 GCA_005883355.1 Actinomycetota bacterium
TCTTCGGCTGCTTCGGGCATCTGAATGCGAGCAAGCGCATCCCTCAACTGGTCGAGGCCTTCGCGTTCGTCCGCACGCGTCATCCGAACGCGAAGCTCCTGCTCGTCGGGCCCGCATCGCCCGGCTTCGACGCGGACCGATTCGTGGCGGAAGGCGTGGAGCGCATCGGTTACGTCGAGGAGGAGCAGCTCTGGTCTCTGATGGCCGCGTGCGATGCCTGCATCTCGCTGCGCTCGCCCACGATGGGAGAGACGTCCGGCAGCGCCATTCGCGCGCTCTCGCTCGGACGGCCGCTCGTCGTCAGCGATCTCGGCTGGTTCTCCGAGTTACCGGATGACGTTGCGCTGAAGGTGCCCGTCGACGAGGACGAGATCGCGTCGCTCGCGACCGCGCTGGAGCTGCTCGCCTCCAGCGAGCCGACGCAACTCGCGATGAGCGATGCAGCGCGCGCATACGCCCAGCGCGAGCACGAGGTCGGAGACGTTGCAGAGAACTACGCGGCGGCGCTGGAAGAGGCAGCCGGCGGGACCGGCGTTGCCGACGCAGTCGTCGCCGAGGTCGCGCAGGCCGCAGCCGAGATCGGCATCGAGCCCGGGACGCCCTTCGCCGCCGAGCTTGCCGGCCGGTTGGACGACGTCGGGCTCGCGCGGAACGGCCGGCCGGAGCGCGCTCCCCCGCCGAGGGCCAGCCGTCTTGCCCGCGTGCCGGTCTGGGTTTGGCTGGCGGGGCTTGTCGTGCTTTCGGCTGTCTTCCGGTACGGGCTGTCCCGCCGCGTCGTCGCGCCCTGGATCATGGTCGACGAGCTCATCTACTCCGAGCTCGCCAAGAGCTTCGCGCAGACCGGTCACTTTCTCATTCGCGACGTGCACCACGGTGCCTACGGCGTCGTGTACCCGCTGCTGATCGCCCCGGCGTGGCGCGTCTTCGGTTCCGTCCAGGACGCGTACGCCGCGGCCAAGACGATCGGCTCGGTGCTGATGTCGCTGACTGCCATCCCGGTGTACTTTCTCGCGCGACGAGTCGTACCACCGGTGCCTTCGTTGCTGGCCGCGCTACTGGCCGTCGCCGTGCCCTCACTGATGTACACGGGCACGCTGATGACGGAGACCGTCTTCTATCCGCTCTTTGCCTGCGTGGCGCTCGCGCTCGTGCTTGGGCTCGAACGGCCGACGATTCAGCGGCAGCTCGTGCTGCTCGCGCTCTGCTTGCTCGCCTTCTTGACGCGCTCGCAGGCGATCGTGCTCATCCCCGCCGTTGCGACGGCACCGCTTCTCCTCGCCTGGCTCGACCGCCGCCGGCTCCGGATGCTCACCGACTTTCGCGTTCTGTACGGCTCTCTGGGCGCAGCCGTCGTGGGTGTGCTCGTCGTCCAGTTCGCCCGCGGCCACTCCGCGTTCGACGTGCTGGGGAGCTACAGCGTCACCCGCCACGCGACGTACCGACCCGACCAGGTCGCCAAGTGGGTCATTTTCCACGTCGCCGAGCTCGACCTCTACCTCGGCATCGCACCCTTTGCGGCGTTGCTGCTGCTCGTGTTCCTCGCCCGCTCGCTCGACCGTCCGCTTCGGATCTTCCTCGCCGCCGCACTGCCGCTGACCGGGTGGCTGCTGCTCGAAGTCGGCGCCTTCGCGTCGGCGCTTTCGCCGCGCATCCAGGAGCGCAACCTCTTCTATGTCGCACCGCTGTTCTTCATCGCCCTTCTTGCATGGATCGAGCGCGGGATGCCCAGGCCCCCGCGCGCGGCCGCCACCGCGGCCGTGCTCGCCGCGGCTCTGCCTGGTGCGATTCCGTACCACCGCCTCATCGACACCTCCGCCGAGTCGGACACGCTCGCCCTGTTACCCCTGTGGTGGCTTCAGGAGACGATCGTCGGACTGGACACGATCCCGGTCGTCGTCGTCGCGGCGTCTGCGGCCATCGGGCTCCTCTTCTTCTCCATCTCGCCGCGCTACGCGCTCGTCCTGCCTGCGGTCGTCCTGCTCTGGTTCGCGTTCGCGACCGAGCGGATCGAGCGCTTCGATCACGGCTTTCCCAAGGCATCGGTGGGAGCGCTCTATCAGGGCATCACCGCGCCGAGGCGCGACTGGATCGACGCCGCTGTCGGTCGAGATGCCGATGTGGCATTCGTCTTCTCCGGCAAGGATCCGACCCACCATCCGGACACGTTGTGGGAGAACGAGTTCTACAACCGCAGCATCGGCCCGGTGTACGACCTCCGCCAGCCGTCGATGGGAGGCTTGCCTGAGACGAAGGTGACGCAGAGGGCTGACGGCGTGCTGCTCGACCACGGACAGCCGGTTCGCCACGCGTACGTCCTCAGCGAAGAAAGCGTGCCGCTCGCCGGCACCGTCGTTGCTCGGGACACGCTGAAGGGAATGGCGCTGAGGCGAACCGACGGGCTTGTGCGTATCGGGTATCGCGTGACCGGCCTCTACCCCAACGACACCTGGTCCGGGAAACGCGTCTCCTACACACGGCTTCGGTGCGCGGGCGGCACTGTCACTGCGCAGTTGCGGCGCGACCCGAACCTCATCAGCGGCTCACAGACCGTGCAGGCGGAGAGCAGAAGCGCGACCTTCGTCTCCAACGACGACGCCACCCTCACGGCTCCGCTGCATCCGCGCAACGGCGTGTGCCGCGTCGTTTTCACAGTCACGCCTACTGCCATCCCGGGCCCGGCAGATCCGCGCGTGCTCGGCGTGCACTTCCTCGCGTTCCGCTACACCGCCCCGTGAGGATCGCCTACGACGTCACGCCGCTGTCGCATCCGCGCACGGGCGTCGGCAATTACATCCTCGGTGCCTTGAAGGGCATGGTGGAGGCGGCAGATGGATCGCACGAGCTGGTCGCCTTCGGCCCGGTCAGCATCCGTGGGCGGAAGCTCCTCGACTTGACGCTGGCGGACCTTCCGGTCGGACGGCGCCTCGCGACCGTGCCGTTCGCACACGCCGTGCGAACGGTCTGGAGCCGGCTCGGACGCCCGCCGGCTGAACGCTTCCTCGGTCAGACGGACGTGCTGCACTTCACAGACTGGATGGTGCCGCCGGGACGGCCGCGCGTCCGCGCCACGATGATCCACGATCTCGGTCCGCTGCGATACCCAGAACGGCTGCACCCGCGAACGGTGCGCATGCACACCGCGACTGCTCGGGCGGCGGCGGGTTGCGACGTCGTCTTCACGAACGCGGAATTCACGGCGGCCGACGTCGTCGAACGGCTCGGGATTCCGCGCGAGCGCATCCGCGTCGCGTACCCCGGCGTCGACGCTCGCTACCGACCGGACGGCCAGAGGTACGAAGCCGGGCGCCCGTACGTCTTCACAACCGCGACCGAGGACTGGCGCAAGAACCGCGGCGTGGTCGAGGCCGCGCTGGCGCGGCGCGGCAACGACCTCGCGTTGCTGTCGCTGGGCAGTGGCGGCCATGGCTACGTCGCCGACGAGGAGCTGCCCTCCCTCTATCGCGGCGCCGAGGTCTTCGCGTATCCCTCGCGCTTCGAAGGGTTCGGGATTCCAATCATCGAGGCGATGGCGTCCGGGGTGCCCTGCGTCGTCTCTTCACACCCTTCGCTGGACGAGGCTTGCGGCGACGCCGCCGTTCGCGCTGATCCCGAGAGCCCGGAGGCCTTCGCCGAAGCTATTGGCCAAGCTCTGGCCGAGCGTGAACTGCTCGTTTCGCGAGGTCTCGTCCACGCGGGCCGCTTCACCTGGCTCGAAACGGGCCGCGTTCACCTGCGGAGCTACGCTGACGCGCTGTGATGCGCGTCGCGATCGACGTCTCTCCCCTCGCTCAGACGCGCGCCGGAACGGCTCGATACCTGAAGGGGTTGACCCGCGAGCTCGAACGGCGCGACGACGTCGCGGTCTCGACCCGCTCTTTCGGAGGCAAGAGCCGTCTCTCGACACTTGCCCGAGACGGCGTCTGGTACCCGTTCCTGCTCGGGCGCGAGAGGGCCGCCGATGTCCTGCATTGCCCGACCTACCGCGGCCCTCTTCGCTCGCGCGTGCCGCTCGTCGTCACGGTGCACGACCTCGCTGTGCTCCGGCACCCGGAAGCGTTCAACCGCTGGACGCGCACGTACAGTCCGCGTGTCGTACCCGCCGTTCTCCGCGCGGCGCGACGTGTGATCGCGGTGTCCGACTTCACGCGGCGCGAGCTCGTCGAGCTGCTCGGAGTGCCGGACGCGAAGATCCGTGTCGTCCCGAACGCCGTCGGCGATGAGTTCACCCAAGAGGGCCCTGCGGAGGCCGGTGACTATGTCCTTGCCGTCGGAACGCTCGAACCGCGCAAGAACCTCGACAGGCTAGTGGAAGCGATCGGCAAGACCGACCGGGAGCTACGTGTCGTCGGTGCGCGCGGCTGGGGCGGCGTCGAAGTCCGAGGAAACGGCGTCCGCTGGCTCGGGGAAGTCGACGACACAGAGCTCGCACGCCTCTACCGTGGCGCGGCCTGTGTCGCCTACCCGTCGCTCTACGAGGGTTTCGGGATCCCGGTCCTGGAGGCGATGGCGTGCGGCGCGCCCGTGGTCACCACGCGCGGGACCGCGATGGAAGAAGTCGCGGACGGAGCAGCGGTCCTCGTCGATGCGCGCGATCCTGCGGAGATCGCCGCCGGCATCGAACGCGCCGCCGCGGAGCGCGAAACGCTCGTCCCGCGCGGGCTCGAGCGGGCTCGTGCGTTTCGCTGGGATGCCGTGGCGGCGGCGACGGTCGAGGTGTACAAGGAGGCTCTGGCATGAGCGAAAGGCCGCTCGTGGTCGTCGACGCGGACGTGCTCGGGCGCCGCCGCACCGGCGACGAGACGTACGTCACGCAGTTGCTGCGCGAGCTGCCTGCTGTCGCAGCGGATCTTCGCATCGCCGCCGTGACGCGTGACCCTGAGCTCGTTCCCGACGGGATCGAACCGGTGCAACTCTCGGCGCGCTCGCAGGAGCTACGCATGGCCGTGACGCTTCCGCGTCTCCTGCGGCGGCTCCGGCCCGACGTTGCGCACTTCATCCACGCGCTGCCGCTGCGTTGCCCGTGCCCCGCGGTCGTCACCGTGCAGGACCTCTCCTGGGAACGGGATCCGAGCGTGTTCGGCTTCTGGGACCTCGCGACCTTCAAGGTCTTCGTCCGCCGCGCCGTCCGCAAGTCCGAGCGTGTCCTCGCGATCTCGGAGCGCACGAAAAGCGACCTGATCGAGCTCTATCGGACGATGTCGGACAAAATCGTCGTCACGCCCCTCGCCCCCGATCCGGCGTTCGTCCCCGCCGGCGAGCACGATTCGTTCCTCCTCTTCGTCAGCGCTATCGAGCCGCGTAAACAGCCACTGGCCGCGATCGACGCCGCGAACGCGGTCGGGCGCAGCCTCGTCGTGGTCGGGCCGCCGAAGGATCCGGACCTCGTCGCCGAGCTGACACGTCGAGGGGCGGACGTCCGCGGGTACGTCCCGAAGGAAGAGCTCGTGCGCCTCTACCAGCAGGCTGCGTGCCTTGTCTTCCCGTCTCGGTATGAAGGCTTCGGCCTGCCGGTCGTCGAGGCGATGGCCTGCGGTACGCCCGTCGTGGCCGCGCCCGAAAAGGCGATGCAGGAGGTCGCGGGCGACGCGGCGGTCTTCACCGACGACCTCGCCGACGGTGTTCGCCGTGCGCTCGCGGACCGCGTGCGACTTTCGGCGGCCGGCCTCGAGCGGGCCAAGGCTTTCTCCTGGCGCGAGACCGCGCGGATCACCGCCGACGTCTATCGCAGCGTGCTCGGAGCATGAAAGTCTCGGGGGTGTTCGTGGTGACGGGCCCCGGCGAGGCCGAGCTTCTGCGTGCTTCGCTCCCCGCGCTCCGGCCACAGGTCGACGAGCTCGTCGTCGTCGCGAACGGCCCTGGGAGCAGTCCCGGGAACTTTTCCGGCGACGCGCACGTATTGGAGAACGATCGTGCGCTCGGCTTCTCCGCGAACGTCAACAAGGGCATCGCCGCGACCTCGGGCGAGTACGTCGTGATCTCGAATCCCGACGCTGTTGCCGAGCCGGACTGCGTTCGCGAGCTCGTCGACTTCGCCGACGCGCATCCGCGCTGCGGCATCGCGGGGCCGAGGATGATCAATCCCGACGGCACCCTGCAGGCCTCACGGCGAAGCTTTCCCACGGTTGGCGGAACAATTGTCAGAAGAACGCCGCTTCGCGTTCTCTTCCCACCCTTGCGCTGGCAGCGGCGCCACTACCTCCTCGACGCTCCGGACGACGAGCCGCTGCAGGTGGACACCATGCTGGGCGCCTTTCTGCTCATGCGCCGCGCGCTGCTGGACGAGATTAACGGGTGGGACGCGGGCTACAAGCTCTACGTGGAAGACATCGACCTCAGCTACCGCGCGATGAAGGCCGGGTGGGAGCGTTGGTGGGTGCCGAGTGCTGTCGTGCACCACGAGTATCAGGCCGTCATCGACAAGCGCTTCTTCACGCGCAGGAACCTCTGGCACCTTCAGGCGATGCTTCGCTTCTTGCGCAAGCATCCCGAGCGTCTCTTCGCTCTCCGATGACGGGCGAGAAATACGACATACGACACGAGCGCCGAGCGTTGGTCTGAGATCGCCTACGCGGATGCGGCGACGTACCTCGCCCATCGTGGCGACCTGGTCTTGAGCCTTGGCCCACCGCTCGAACAAGGCGACACCGTGCTCGATCTCGCATGCGGCGACGCCGCCGCCGCCGAGCACCTGCCGGGCCTGCGTTACGTCGGCTTGGACGCGAGTGCCGAGATGGTCAAGGCCGCCCAACTGCGCGGACGCACCGTCGTGCTCGGCGACCTCAACGACTACGAGCCCTCTGAGCCGGTCGCGGCCACGACCTGCTTCCGCGCGATCTACTACGCGAAGGATCGCACCGCCTTCTTCCGTCGCGTGGCGGAATACACCGAGCGGAAGTTCGTCTTCGATCTGAACCCGCGCCAATATCGCGTCGAGGATGTGTGCGCCGAGGTGCGCGCGGCAGGCTTCGATCAAGTGGAGCTGCGTCCGTTCTTCTCGCCGCAGCGCTTCTCGTTACCGCGATCGGTGGCGAGCGCGCTCTATGCGCTGGAACGGAGCGGCCCGGTCGCACGACTGCTGCTGACGATGCGCTTCAGCTACTTGTGCGCGGCCTTCCGCGGCAGGAACACGTAGCTCACCTTCGCGCCCAGGTGACGCCGGTCCGTCTGGTCTGGCGACAGCTCGATGGGGACGAATGTCGGACTGATCGTCACCTCGACGCGGAAGCGAGGTCCCGGTGCCTTCAACACGACCGGAATCTGCTCCTTGCTGTGGATGTCGAACCGCCTCACCTCGGTCGGCTTCCCCAGGTGCGGCTGCTTGTCGTCTCCGATCACTATTCGCCCGATCGCCACGGTCACGTGGCCGGTCTTGTTCGGCCCGCCCCAGGGGACGCGAGAGACCACGACGCGAATCCGCCCCGCGCGACCGCCCAGCGTCGAATAGCGCGTGTAGGCGCTGAACGCACCTGTCCAACCGTCGGAATAGACACCCACGACCGAACCGCGTAGCCGCAAGGGCGGGGCAACCTTCACGAGCCGCCACGGCTCGAGCCCGCCGCCGGCCTTGTGCAGGTGCGTCGCAACCGTCCTCCCGACGATCTCGATGCCCTGCTCCTCGACGACGTAGGGATAGCCCCAGGGGCCGCAGTGATTGTGGCTGCAGAGTGCGCCGTCGGATGCGCGAGGATCCGGAGTCAGAAACGGGCCCGGGCCCTGCGCTGTCCCGTCGAGGCTCCAGACCGCCTTGATCGAGCGGTTCCAGAACTCGGTCAGCCACTCGCCGTTCTGGTCAGCCATCTGCTGGCCGATGTAGAGCGTCGGCGAGCCGCCTGTAACGTCGTCGACCCAACTGAACGGCGTGCGGATATTGTCGGCGAAGCGATCCGAGAAGCGGTTCGAGCCAGAAGCGAAGGCGATCTCGCCGGTGAGGTTCCAACCGATGACTGCCGCTCCGACCGCGACAGCGAGCCAGGCGGCTGCGCGGCCGATGACTCGGGGCGCGAGCAGGAGCGCGATCGAGAAGCCGAGCAGCGCGATCAGACCGATCTTCGCGCCGGTTGGATCGAGCTGGAGGTAACGGTTGGCCTGCTGCAAGATCGCGAGGCCCGGCGCGTTGTAGGAGAGGTCGATTCCCATCTCGTACGGTGTCGTCAGGATCAGCAGCAGCACGAACGCCGAAGAGAGCGCGAGCGCGACCGGATGCAGGCGCCGCCGCTCGAGCCACACCGCCGTCCCGGTGAACAGCAACGGCGCAAGGAAGATGAGGTTGCGTTCGTAGGTGTACGTCCCGAACGTGATCGAGACGTAGGTCGCCTTCACCGCGGTGTAGAGGCCGAAGCAGACGATCGCGGCGAGGAGGACGCTCCGAAAGATGCGCAACTCCCGACGCGGCGCTTCTCCCGGTGCGCGCCAAAGCACCGCCAGCCCCGCCAGCACGGGCAGCACGCCGAGTCCGATCGTCAAAGCGCCGGCGGCGTTGAGGCCCAGATCCAACATCCGGCTCTTGTACAGACGGGTCGCGTAGTTCCATTCGAGCGAGCGGTGACCAAGCACCGCGCTGATGAACACCGCGACGCCGACGACGAGCGTCGAGAAGCCCACCCAATCCCGCGCGCTCCAGGTTCCGCGCCGGCGGCTGAGGTACTCGGATCGCCAGAGCAGGAAGGCTCCGGCCAGCAGGAAGACCGCCGGGAGCACTCCGAGCTCCCCGCGCACGAGGGGCGCGATCGCCGAGGCGAGGACGGCACCGCCGATCCACCACCGCGACGGCGTCAGCAACGCGCGCATGATCAGGAAGAGCGCCAGGGTTGAATAGAAATAGGCGAACGGTTCCTCGACGATCATCGACGAGTACGCGACCGCCGGAATCGCCGCCGACGCCGCCGCGACGAAGAGCGCGGGCCTACGGCCGACCAGCAGGCGTGCGAGTCCGTAAGCGGGAAAGACGGTCGCGGTCGTCACGATCACGGTCACGTACTTCACGGTCGCGTAGGCGGAGTGGAGGTTGTCGATGAGCCATGCGGGCGCGAGCACGTAGGTCCACAGCGTCGTGAAGGAGTAGGGCGCGCCACGGCGCGCCGCGTGGCCGGTATCGGCGATCGCGCGTGAAAGCTGCGTGAGCTCGAGCTCGTCGCCGAAGAGCCACGGCGTCTTGTGGGCCCACGCCTGGATCATGTAGACGATCGTCAGCCAGAGGAAAATGCTCAGCAGCGGCACGGCCGCCAGAAGCCGGTCGGCCAGCGTCTGTTCAGCCGACTTGGTCCGCGCGGTCAAGACAGCCATTGGCGTGAGTCAGTCAGCGGTCGCGCCGAGGGCGGCGCGAGGATCGAGGTCGGTGTGGCGACGCACGAACCGACACGGCACCTGTGCGAGCGCGCAGGCGTCGACGACCAGGCCGAGCCGCTCTCGCGGCGCGTCGGGAATCGTCACGAGCACGGTGTCGGGGTGCACGCGGGAAAGAATCCCCTCGATCTCCTCGGTTCCTCCCAACACGGGCACGCCCTGAAGGCGCCGCCGTGACAGCCGTGCGTCGTCGTCCACGAAACCGACCACTTGCTCGCCCGCCGTCTCCCGCAGTTCTCTCAACAGGCTACGGCCCCCGCGACCAGCTCCGACGATGAGCGTGCGGTGGCGGTCGCCGCGACCGGTGAGCGCGGAGACACCACGCACGAACGCACGCTCCCAGAACCGCGAGGCGCCGATCAGGATCGTGCACACGAGCGCGTCGATGACGAAGACGCTGCGCGGGAACGGGCCCCAGGTCTGCGTGGCGTCGAGGGTCAGGTACGCGACCACCTCCGATACCACCACGGCCGAGACGATGCTGGCCGCGTCCCGTGCCCCGGCGTACCGCCAGACACCTCGATAGAGGCCGAACGGGATGAACGCCAGGTAGCGGACGGCGAGCACGATGCTGATCGAGACGAGGAAGATATGGCGCTGGTAGGGGGTGCCGCTGCCCTGTAGCCGCAGGTAGTACGCCACGGCGAAGGAAGCGGTGATGAGCGCGAAGTCCACCAGCGACTCGACGAGTCGCCGCGGATTCGCGACGAAGGTGCGCAACCACCCGCGGTCACCGGTGAAGCCCGGCGCCCGCTCGACGTCGGAGAGGACGCTCGCGAACTGAACGAGCAGCGCGAACGTGAGCAAAACGCCGATCAACGTCACCCACGCGTTGTCGAGCACGGCATAGAAGAGGCTGGTCGTCCCGAGCGCAGCGGAGATAACCGCCAGCAGGACGACCGCGCGCTTCTCAGAGAGACCGTGATACACGAGGCGATGTGAGGTGTGGTCGCGTCCTCCCTGGTACACGGGGCGGCCGTCGAGCAGGCGCACGATCGTGACGAGTGTCGTATCGAGGATCGGCACGGCGAGCACGAGGATCGGCAGCAGCAGCGTTGCGACGGTCGTGCCGGCCACCTTCCAGCTCGCGGACAGGCCGAGCGCGCCCAGCGCGAAGCCCAGCGGCTGGCTCCCCGAGTCGCCCATGAAAACCGCGGCGGCTTTGGCGCGGCGCAGGTTGAAGGGCAGAAAGCCGGCGCAGGCGAGTGCGAGTGCGAGTGCCAGCACCAGCACGACATGGTTCTTGTGCATGGTGACGGCGTCCACGGCGAAGAATGCTGCGGCAATCCCGGCCAACGTCGCTGCGAGCCCGTCCATGTTGTCGAGCAGGTTGAACGCGTTCGTCAGCCCGACTAGCCACAGGAGTGCGACCACCCCGGCCAGGAAGTCGTTCGAGATCAGACCGGAGATCGTCAGCCCGCTGAAGATCACCAACGCGGCCGCCGCAACTTGCGCCGCGAGCTTCGGGATCGGCCCGAGGGAAAAGAGGTCGTCCAGCAGCCCGGCGACGAACAGGATCGTGCAGCCGCCGACAATCGCCAGCAGCTCCCGGTTCGCCGGCGCTGCGCCAACGGCGACCGCGACTCCGACTCCGGCGAGGAGGCCGGCGAAGATCCCGATGCCCCCGAACATCGGCGTGGTTCGCTCGTGCCAGCGATCCGCGCGCGGAGCCGCGGCGAACCGGGCGACGAGCGGAGTGCGAAGCAGGAGCCAGATGGCCGCGGCCGCGGCTGGAAATGCAGCGATCGCCGCGAGCGCCTTCACGGAGCTGAAGCGTAACGAAGGGCTGTAAGCACCATGTGAGGCCACCTCTAGACTAGGCCGCGCCCATGACGACGGTATACGGGGATCTCGTCCGCTACCGCGAGCTGTTCGGGAATCTCTTTCGCCGGGACGTCCAGGCGAAATACCGGGGCTCGCTGCTCGGCCTGGCGTGGACGCTTGCGAATCCCGTCCTTCTCATGGCCGTCTACCTACTCGTGTTCTCGGTTTTGTGGAAGACCCCGTTCGGGTCGGAGGGGCACTACGCGCTCTTCTTGCTCGTCGGATTGTCGGCCTGGATCTTCTTCGCCACCTCGGTGCAGTCCGCATCGAGGTCGATGCTGGACAACGCCAATCTCATTCGAAAGACGCGTTTTCCGCGCCAGCTGCTGCCGCTCTCGGTGGTCGCGACGCACCTGATCAGCTTCGGCGTCATGCTCGTGGTCTTGCTCGCGGTGAACTTCGCGCTCCTGCCGCGCGTGCGTGCGACCGAGTGGCTTGCGCTCCCGCTCGGGGTCGCGGTCGTCGCGGTCACGTGCGGCCTTGCCCTTGCGATCGCGTCGCTGAACGTGCTCTTCCGCGACATCGAGTTCCTGGTCTCGGCGCTGCTGCTGCCGCTCTTCTTCCTGACGCCTGTGCTCTATCCCCTGAACGATCCGCAGATCGCCCGGCGCGACTGGGTTGTCGACATCATCCACTGGGGGAATCCGCTCTCCCCGCTGATCGAGGCGCTGCGGGATCCGCTCTTCTACGGGCGGCTGCCGGGCCTCGGCGACACGATCTACACGGTCGTCGCCGCGGTTGTCGCTCTCGCGCTCGGGGCCTACGTCTTCAACCGCGTCGACGACCAGATCGCAGTCGAAGTCTGATCCTGCCGTCGTAGATCCAAGGTTCGTCACCCTCCGGCTGCCAGGCCGGAAGGCCTGCGATCTCGATATTCGGCACGAGGGGAGGGAGCAGGGAGGGTAGAACGAGCGGATGAGGGAAGGCTGGGTTGCGTCCGCCGCCGGGCGCGTACGGTTCGAGCTCGGCCGCGGGCCGCCGTGCATCGATCGAGCCGCCCACCGCTGCGTAGCCCTCCATATGCGCGGCGTAGACGCGTTCCT
>VAXG01000147.1 GCA_005883355.1 Actinomycetota bacterium
CCCGGTGGCGAGCGTTGCGAACGCGAACGACCCGACGACGACCGTCAAGGCACGGTGGCGGAGTACGTAGCGGAGCCCATCGATCAACCCGCCGCCTCTGCGACTTACCTGTCGGACGCCCTGCCCCTCCGCGACTCGAATCCGCGAGAAAAGGAACACGGCGATCCCGTAGCTCGCGAGATTCGCGGCGAGCCCGGCCGGTGCGCCGCCGACGGCGAGGGTCAAGCCACCTGCGAGGGCGCCGAGAGCCATGGCGGCTTCCTGCCCGACCGCATGGATTCCGTTTGCAGCCGGAAGTTCGTCCTGCGCCACGACCATCGGGATGAGCGCGTTGCCCGCGACGGTCGAGACCATCGAGACCAGACCGCAGAGACCCACGAACGCGAACACGGCCGGCCGGGAGCCGGCAACCACCGCTACGAGCGCGCCGGCGATGGTCGCTGCGCCGGCGGTCTCACTCCAGACGAGGACGCGTCGACGTGGCAGCCGATCGACGAGCGACGCTGCGAGGCCGCCGCCGACGATCGGTGGCACGAGCCGGATCGCCATCAGCAAGGCGACCTGCGAAACCGACGATGTCGACTGGTAGACCCAGCCGACGAGCACGGCCACCATCAGCCAGTCGCCGAGGTACGAGATGCTCTTGCCGAGCGCGAGCCTACGGAAGGAGGGAGACCGGAGCGGCCGCTCGAGCCGCTCCGGTATCAACCTCGATGCTGTTCTGGTCAGGACACCCATCTGATCGGGCGAACGGAGCGCCACCTCGCGGCGCTCCCCTCCTCCGACACGCCTAGCTCCAGCTGCTGCTGCGCCTCATCGTTCCTCCTCTCGGGCCTCGGGACGGCCGCTACGGCGACGGCCGTCCCGCCCGTGCACTCAGCGCTGCCGGCTTTGCGGCTTGCCGGCGCGCCTGCCGCAGTGCTCTTCGGACTGTTCCCTAGCGGTGCGATCACGGCGCGATCCTGGCTCAGACCGCTGAAGGGACGCTGAAAAAGCGCTGAATCGAGCTGAAACCCGCGCCGACGATGATTTGCTCCCCGAGGCGGCGGGGGATGCGATGATCAGGGGTGAGGAGGTTCGGAAGATGGCAACGTCAGACCTGACAGGCGCGCTCGACGAGGCCGGCGTGAGCTACGAACTTCTCCCCCACGCGCACACAGAGAGCGCGCTCGCGGAGGCCGAATCGCTCGGCGTCTCACCCGACGACGTCGCGAAGACCCTCATCGTCAAGCTCCCGGAGGGATACGTGCGGGCAGTGCTGCCGGCGTCGGCGCGAATCGACCTCCGAAAGGTGCGCGAGCTCCACGGCGGCGGTCGACACAACGTGCACCTGGCCACGGAGGAGGATCTCCGCCGCGACTACCCGGAGTTCGAGCTCGGCGCGGTGCCTCCCATGGGCGGCCGAAGCGATCCCGTCGTCGTCGATCCAAAGCTCGCCGCGCGGACCTCGATCGTGATCGAGGCCGGCTCGCATGACGAGTCCGTGCGCATCGCGGCTGCCGACCTGGTGCACGTCACCGGCGCCGCCGTCACGGACATCTCGGAAGACTAGGTTCGCGCTCGCGCACGACGACTAGGATCGCCGAGCGTCCATGACTCAGCCGGCGGATCTCGTCGCCGCCTCGCGCGCTCATGGCGTGCGTGACCCGCGTTTGCTCGAAGCCATCGCCGCGGTCCCGAGGGCGCAGTTCGTCCCGCCTGATCTCGCCGCGCATGCCTACCAGGATGCGCCGCTGCCGATCCCGCACGGTCAGGTGACGACGCAGCCGTCGCTCGTCACCCAGATGGTGGAGGCGCTCGAGCTTTCGTCCTCCGATCGCGTGCTCGAGATCGGCACCGGCTTCGGGTGGCAGACCGCCGTGCTCGCCCGCCTCGCCGGCGAGGTCTGGAGTGTCGAGCGCTGGGAGGACATCGCCCACACCGCTCGCACGCACCTCGAGCGCCACGGCGTCGACAACGCGACCGTCGTCGTCGGCGACGGCAGCGCCGGGCTCCCCGAACACGCGCCGTACGACGCCATCCTCGTCGCAGCCGCATTCCCGCAGGTTCCTGCACCGCTGGTCGAGCAGCTCGCAGACGGCGGCCGGCTCGTCCAGCCCATCGGCCTCGGCGGCGCCGACGAGGTCGTCCTCTTCGCAAAACGAGGCGCCGTGCTCGAGCGAAGGCGCCTCGTCACGGGCGCGCACTTCGTTCGGCTCTACGGCGAGCACGGCTTCGCGCCTTGAAGCCTCGCGTAGGAGCTCGTCGCGGTCGGCGTCTTCCACAACCCCGTTTTCATCCACAGCCGTTCCGTGGGCAATTAGGCCGCACCTTGCGGTTGATTCCTCGGCATTTCCACATGCGATCGACAGGCGGCCAGAGCGACCCTGTTGGTGATGAACGTCACCGACGTCGAGAGCCTGAGAGAACGGATCGGCGAGCTCGTCCGTGAGCGCCAGGACCTGCGGACGACGGGCGCAAGCCGGCGGTCTCTCGAATGGAACCGCGTGCAGCTCGCCCGCCGTCAGTCGGAGCTCGGGCGCGCGCTGATCGAACAGCACATCGCAGCAGCGATCTAGTGCGCGTGCGTGCCGACGAGCCCGGCGGTAAGAGTGTGGCCTCAGGGGCGCAGAATGCGGTATGCCGTTGCGCGTGGGCACCCGCGGCCGATCAGATGCTCGAGCTCGTGTAGATCGACGCCGGTAGCCGCTATCCGCTCGGCCAGCCCCGTCGCATAACCCATCCGCAGAGACTGGACGAGGCGCCAGCGGAAGACGAGTTCAATTTCCTCGATAGGCCCGGTCTCGACGACGCTCATGACCTACCTAGGGTCGCTGATAGGCCCTGTCGATCGCCTGTGGAAACTGGCGCGGACCTTGCGGAAACTCCGACCGAATGCTCCACAGATCACCAGTGGAAGGATCCCGCTGTGGAAACCCGCCCCTGAATGCCTTCCCGGGGCAGTCTGTCCACCCCGCGGCCTACCCTGCACCGATGCCGCTCGTCCAGCCTTGCAGCGAGCCCGGCTGCAGCACGCTGACCATGGGCGATCTCTGCTTCGAGCACGAACAACGTGCTCAGGAGCGCCTGGCTAAACGCCTGGTCGCGCTCTCGAAACGTTTCAGAGCACCGGCCGTTGCCTTGGCCGTCGCTGCCGTCGCGGCGCTTGTCGGCCGCG
>VAXG01000094.1:0-13773 GCA_005883355.1 Actinomycetota bacterium
GACGGGTCGCCGTGGCGGCGCGGGAGCTGATGAGCGAAGACGTAACCGACGGGCTCTTCGTCGTCGAATGCGACGAGGTACACAGTCCGTTCGTCAGCCACCAGGTCCGCCGCCTGCGCGTGTGTCAGAGGCCGCTCGCCGCCCAACTGGACGACGATTTCCTCATCGCCCGGGCCCAGTCTGCGAATTGTCAAGTCTCTTCGACCGCACTTCGTAGATTCGCCGGCGCCTTGAGCCAATAACTCTCTCGGAGCCATTCCAGCGCGCTTTCGAGCGTCTCCTCGTCGGACACCTCAGTCGTAACCCACCCGTAGCGGCCGACGTAGCGCGCGACACTGACATGTGGGAAATGCAGCGCAATTTCCCTCTCTTCAGGCGTGAGTTTCACCGTGAGCGTTACCGAAACTTCTCCGTCCGACATTGCTGCGAACATCTTGTTGTCGCCAACCTTGAAAACCGGATGTCCCCAAGGCGAGTCCTCATATGTCTCCGGAAACGACAATGCGAGCTCGCGAATGCGTTGTCCGTACGACATGTGTTGTATTTTCATCGTTTCGTAGGGAACCGTGCGGGGTACGCAACGCGCGATTCAAACTTCAAGGAGGAGAGATGCCTCAAAACATACGAGACGTCATGACCTCAAATCCGTGCACCATCGACGCAGAGAAATCCGTTGCGTACGCCGCGAAGATGATGCTCGAGGAGGATGTCGGCCTCGCACCCATCGTGCAGGGCGACAAGCTGATCGGAATGCTGACCGACCGCGACATCGCGATGCGGCTCGTAGCAGAGGGGAGAGACCCTGATCAGGTGAAGGTTCGCGACGTGGCGTCGAAGCAGCTCATCACCATCGCTCCAGGGCAGGATCTGGACGAGGCGCTGCGAAAGATGGCCCAGCATCAGGTACGCCGTCTACCGGTGGTCGAGGAAGACGGTCGGCTCGTAGGTGTCGTTGCGCAAGCAGATATCGCGCGAGCGGGTGACGACAGACAGACGGGTCAGCTCGTAGAGGAAATCTCCGAATCAGGAGGACGGATGTCAAGCATCGAAGAAGTGCAGTTCCCAAGGCAGGTGGACGTCGAGCAACCGCAGGTGGAGACCCTGTTGGGCCAGGAGCCCCAGGTCGAACAGCAGCAGACCGAAGAGGAAGGCATCTCGAAGGTGCAGTCCTCGAGCCGTGGACGCCGCAAGCGGGCCACCGGCAAGCGCAAGACGGCAGCCCGGAAGGCCACGGGGACCCGCAAGCGTAAGACCGCTTCGCGGAAGCGAAGCACCGCGAAGCGGAGTACCGCGAAGAAGCGGAGCACGGCGAAGAAGCGCAGCACCGCGAAGCGCAAGACCACGTCGCGCAAGCGCAGCACCGCAAAGCGCAGCACGGCGAAGCGCCGCGGGACGGCGAAGAAGCGGGGCACGGCGAAGAAGCGCAGCACCGCCAAGCGCCGCAGCACCGCCAAGAAGCGTGGCACCGCGAAGAAGCGGGGCACGGCGAAGAAGCGCAGCACCGCGAAGCGGAAGACGACGTCGCGGAAGCGGAGCACCGCCAAGCGCAAGACAACATCGCGGAAGCGCAGCACGGTCAAGCGCAGCACCGCCAAGAAGCGGGGCACGGCGAAGAAGCGCACTACCGCCAAGCGCCGCAGCACCGCCCGCCGCTCGACGGCGACGCGCAAGACCGGCACGCGCCGGCGCACGACACGCCGCAAGACGCGGTAGCTCGAAGCTCAACAGAACGGAAAAAGGCCCCGCTCGGGCGGGGCCTTTTCCTTGCCTACCTCGGGCTAGGGCCGGGCCAGCGTGATCGGCGGAGTCGTGAAGGTCTCCCAGTCCGACGGCGTACTCGCATCACCGAGCGCCTTGAGCACGCTCAGCTTGAGGATGTAGCGCCCGTTCGGGACGGCTTTGCGGTGGTCGCCGTTCCCGCCGCCGTTGTCCTGCGACCGGGTGCCGTTCCAGTCGAACTCGAAGAACGACGTCGCGATGGAGTTGCGGCCGAGGAACTCCTGCTGCGTGACGTAGTTGAACACCGGGTGAACGGGAGAGCCGTCCGCTTTGAAGACCTGGATGTTCAGCCTCCGCACCTGATGGTTCAGGTGGAAGAGCATGATCGGGAGGTCGCTTCCCTGCAACGTGAAGGTCGCGCCTCCTGAACCGACGCGTGAGATGCCGGGGCCGAGACACCCGTCCGCGGAGCCGGCCCTGATCTGGAAGACGGCCGGCAGACCGCAACTCGCCGACGTCAGCACGGGCAGCGACTGGTAATCGCCGAAGAACCCGACGTACGGGACCCGCAGCGTCACGCCGCCGCCTCGCGGCGTCAGAACGACGTAGCCCCCATAGAGGCTCTTGTCGCGCCAGGCGCCCGCCTGGATGTTGACGTTGACCGCTGCACTTCCGCCTGCCGGAACCGTGACGCTCGGCGTGCTGAAAGTCGCAGTGTCGGATCCAGTGAGGTATGCGAAGTTGAACGGATACACCGCGCCAGATGCAGTCGACGGCCCGGTTCCCATCGTCGTGACCTCCGAGAGGTCGTACGTGACGGGCACCGTCCCGCCGTTTGTAACGGTGAGCTGGGAACTTCCGCCGTTGCCCTCACCGAGGGAGATCTTGGCGGGGGTGACCCACGCAGGCGTGGTGACGGCGTTGACGATCTGGGCCAGTCCCGCGCCCTGTCGCCACGTAGGCTCGAGGAGATCTGACGCGCGCGTGTTGACCGCTTTCGGCAGCGCCGTGTTCATGAGGAGCGTGCGCACCATCGCGGGTGAAATGTTCTTGCTTTTCGCCTGCAGAATCAGCGCCGCCAGACCGGCGATGTGCGGAGATGCCATCGATGTCCCGCTGATCGTGTTGTGTCCGCCGAACTGCTGATGGGGCCAGGTCGAGTAGATCTGGCCGCCGGGGCCGCCGACGTCCGGCTTGAGGCCGAGCTCGGCATCGGTGCCGAACGAGCTGAAGTCGGAGATCAGGCCTGCAGTTGCGAGAGGCGTCTCGAGCACTTGGTCGGTCCAGGTCAGGGTGTGGTTCGTCGCGAGATCGCCGAAGATCGACGCCCCGTCGGCCGCGGTGATCGCCGCGACGGGAATCGTGACGGGCTGCGCACCTGCGGGGACCGGCGCGACGGTCGGGTTCAGCGCCCCGGTCTGGTTGTTGTAGAGCACGACGCCGATCGCTCCGGCGCGCTGTGCGTTGATCGCCTTGTTGTAGAACCCGCACACCCCTCTGCGGATGAGAGCGATCTTGCCGGTCAACGCAGCCGACAGCGGGGCAGTGCAGCCGTCGTTGGCGGTCGTGGGTGTCCCGGTCGCGAAGAGCTCGGCGCTCCCTGACTGGGGCACCGTCGCAAGCGAGCCGGACGCGCGGTTGTACGTATAGAGCGTCGTGCCGACCCGGAACGCCGGGAGCGTCGCCTTCGTGTTGTCGAACGACGCCACACCGATGACGTCTCGTCCAACACCAGGAGCGCCGGCCGACCAGAGCTGGCCCCCGTTGACACCGCTGTTTCCGATCGAGGCGACGACGGTGACTCCCGCCCCGGCGAGGTTGTCGGCGGCAACGGCCGTCGGATACTGCGGCCAGTTCGTGAAGGCCGCGCCGATGCTCATGTTCAGGACGTCGGCGTGATCGGCGAGCGCGAGCTCCATCGCATGAATCATCACGTCGCTTTCCGTTCCCCCGTTGCACCCGAAGACTCGGTACGCCAGCAGCTGAGCGCCCGGGGCGACACCGACGACCTGGCCGTCGGCCGTGTGACCCCGGCCGTCCGCAGCGGCGATGCCCGAGACGTGCGTGCCGTGGGCGGCGTCCGAGGCGCCGGCGCCGAGAACTTCCGCACGGTCGGCGAAATCCGGGTCGCAGGGGAGGGGATTGGCGTCGGGTTCGGGAACCGGGTGGAAGGCCGGGCCCGGGGTCGCGTTGTAGGCGTCGCCGACGAGGTCGAATCCGCCGCGCACCTTGCAGCCCGCTCCGAAGCAGCCGCCGAACTCGGGCAGCGTGTAGTCGAGACCGCTGTCCATGATCGCGATCGTCACGCCGGAGCCGTCGAGCCCGAGCTCTGTCTGCGCGATGTCAGCGCCGGTGAGCCCAACCGCGTTCTTCAAATCGATGTTGTTGTTGCCCGGGCTCTCGGACGGAGGAAGCGAAAGTGTCTCGACCGGATAGACCGCCTTCACGCCGGGGATCGAGCGAAGGCTGGCGACCTCCGACGGTGCAACCGAAACCGAGACCCCGTTCCAGAGCGAGTCGTACGAGTAGCGCTCGGTGAGCTTGACGCCGTCGGCAGCCGCGTTGGCCTTGAACGCGTCACGCTCGGCCTTGAGAGTGGCCTTGCTCGTGCCCTTCACCGCCGGTGGACTCGAGAGCTCGACAAACCACGCCGTAGCCGTCTCGTTCGCGGCGCCGCCGATCGGACCGGAGCCGGACCCGTCTCCGGCGCCGGCCGGCGCAACCGCAAGACCGGTGATGCAGAGAAGCGTGACTGCGAGCCGCAGAATCTTGCCCAACTTTCCTCCCGTTTCAAATTCCATCGGTGTCAGAGCCCTGCCGAGACCCCCCTCGGTACCTCAGATCGTTGGCGATATCCAATCACACGTCAAGAAAGGCCCTACCCCTTTCGGGGGCCGCGCAGCAGGCCGGATTTTCGATCGGTGATGGGCGGAACTTGTCAGTGCGCGAACCACGTCGATATCAGCGCTGAGCCGCGGTCGACTTAGCGGCGGAGCGCGAGCGGCACCGCCTTCGGGCCGCGGAAGACGGCGATCTCGTGCCAACGGATCTCGTGCGTGGCGAGCTCGATCCGGCGAAAGCCTGCGAGCAAACCGGCGAGGGCGGTCTGGATCTCGGCGCGCGCCAGCGCGGCACCAAGGCAGAAGTGTGGGCCGAGTCCGAACTGAAGGTGCCGGTTGGGCGAGCGACCGATGTCGAAGTAGGTTGGTTCCGGGAACTGTCGCGGGTCTCGGCCAGTCGCGCCGATGGCAAGCCAGAGGGTCTCGCCCGCTCGGATCTCAGTTCCGTCGAACGCGAGATCGTCGCCCGCCGAGACGCCGCGCATCTGCACCGATCCGTCGTAGCGAAGGATCTCCTCGACCGCGACAGGAATGAGGCTGGGCTCATCTCGGAGACGTGCGCGCTGCTCGCCGTGCTCGAGCAGCGCGAGGACACCGTTGCCGATCGCGAAGGTCGTAGTCTCGTGTCCGTTCATGAGCAGGAGGATGGCATTGGCCAAGAGCTCCTCCCCGGTCAGTCGAGTGCCCTCCGTCTCGGCCTCGACAAGGCCGCTCAGCAGTGTGTCGTTCGGATGCGCCTTCAATTCGGCCACGAGCGCGGCGAAGTAGTCAGCCAGCGCGTGTGCACTGCGAAGGGCGCGCTCACGCCGCTCGGGATCGTCACCGACCCCGGCGGCGACGGCGATCACGTCGTCCGACCACCGCCTGAACAACGCTCGATCCGCAGAGGGCAAGCTCAAGATCTCGGCGATCACCATCACCGGAAGCGGGTACGCGAGTCCTTCGATCAGATCCCACTCGCCTTCATCGACCTCGGCCAGCTGCTCGTCGACAATCGCAGCGATCCGTGGCCGCAGCGCCTCTACACGGCTCGGAGTGAACGCCCGGTTCGCGAGCCCGCGCAGCCGCGTATGGTCGGGCGGATCGGTGAACAGCATCATCCGCGTCAGCAGCCGCCTGAGCAGATCACCATCCTGCGGACCGCCTCCACGCGAGACTCGCGGATCAGCGAGCGCCGCCGCGACTTCGGCGTAGCCGGTAAGGACCCAGCCCTCGAGCTCCTCTTCCCAGCGCACCGGCTCTCCGCGCAACTCCTCGTACGTCGGGTACGGATCGACGAAGAACTCGTGCGTGAAGAAGCCACTCACATCGCACCCAACTCTAGAGCGAGGCGGGCGGTTCGCCTCGAACCAAGTTGTGTGGGCGGAACTTGGCGTTGTACAAACCAGATCGTCCTGGCTGGCCGCTGTATCTCGGGTGTGCCGATCGAGTCCAGGGGTCGGCGGCCGCAAGCCTCGTGAAGGGCTACAACAGCTGCCCGAGTGCCACGGCAGCGTCCTCAGCCAGCCTCCGGACGATCTCGGCGGCGGGCAGCACGTCGTTCACGACCTCGACAGACTCTCCAGCCCACATCGCTGGGTAATCGAGATCTCCTTCGAAGCCGACGAGCGGCGAACCCGCCCCCGCATAACGCGGCCACTCGAATGTCTCCCCTGACGGCAGGCGCATCATGCCGACGAACGTCCCCTCGCCTGGACGATGTCCCGGTGGTGGGCGTCCTGCGGCATCCCACTCGTCGAAGGTCCGATTGCGAAGCGTGCGGGTCGGGGCCCCGGGCCACGAGATGTCGTAGAGATCCTCAGTGTAGACGGTGTCTTTCGCGACACTCTCGACGATGCGGCGCTTGTACTTCGGGTGAGCCCTCGACTCTTCGCTCGCTACGAAGCGCGTGCCGAGCGATACCCCTTGAGCGCCTAGGCCGATCGCCCGAGCAACGCCGGCGCCGTCGCCGATCCCGCCGGATCCGAGCACCGGAAGCGGCGAGACGGTGGCCACGACCGCCGGGAGGAGCTCCCAAATCGAGCTCGTACCTCGAACGTGCCCGCCTGCCTCGACACCCTGGGCGATGACGGCGTCGACGCCTGCGGCGGCTGCGGTCTCGGCTTCGGCGACCGACCCGACCTGGACGAGGAGCACCACTCCTTTCCTATGTGCCAGGTCGACGAACGGCGCGGGGTCGCCCCAGAACAGAACCACGGCCGCCACCTGCTCGTCGATCGCCCTCACGACTTCAGCGCGCACTTGCTCACGGTCTTCCTCCGAGGACGCCCACCCGACCTCGTCGATGATCACGTTGACGCCGAAGGGGCGCCTCGTCAGCGCCCGCGTGCTACCGATGCGCTCCTGGATGCCTTCTGGTGATGCGCCACTGACACCGAGGACGCCGAAACCGCCAGCCTCGGAGACCGCCGCCACGAGATCGGGGCCCGCCACCGATCCCATTCCGGCGGAGAGAATCGGCACGTCGATTCCGAGCTTGTCACAGAGCTGCGTACGGAGCCCTACCGCCATGCTGTGAATTTATCTCAGCGTTTCCACCAAGCGGCTGCAGCTTGCGTGACGGGTCAGAAGCAGCCGGCGTCGACGATGACGAACCCGAACCGCGGTTCTCGTTAACCCTAGTTCAGTGGGCGGTACTGGGCTCGAACCAGTGACCCCCAGCTTGTCGAGACGGCCCCCTCGTTCACGCCTGCTCGCGGGGGCTTCCGAGTTTTCGCTTCCTTGCAGGGACTTCACGCTCCAGAGGCAGGCCGCGTTCGCGCCCGTTTGCACCCTCTCCCGCGGGCTGGTGGTAGCACGTGGTAGCACCGTCGGCGCTTGACCAACGCCAACTGCGAACGCCCAGACGTGCGCACTTGTTTTGGACCAGTCTTACGCCCTCCACGAGATCGGCTAACGGCGGTCAGCGAAGCCAGAGCTGGTCGGCCAGCGCGCCCCAGATGGGGTGGTACTGGTAGTTGCGGACGCGAGAGGAGATCAACTCCACTTCGCGTGGCGTAATAAGCGGGACCCATCCCGCCGCGTCGACGACTTTTCGGTCGACGTCTGCCCAAGCGGCTGCAGCCCGCTGCGGGTCGCTCGCCTCCAGCGCCGATGCGCGGCGCATAAGCTGGTCGAGTCGTGGTTCGCAGAACCAGCCACGGCTCTCGGGCCCGTCGCAGGCGAACCAGTCTTGGAGAAAGTCGGCTGCTCCCAACTCACCCCCAAACCATGTATTCGGGATGAGGTGGACATTGTGGGCGACGCTGTGGCGGCCGCGCGAGAGCGTAGTCTCTGCACGCGCGCGGTAGCCGAGCCTGCGGAGGACACCGGCGATGTAGCGCGCCACGCTTTTGTGGAAACCGCTGTCGTCGCTGAATGCGGAGACGGTCACGCGTGCGCCCGTGGTGCCCGAAGTGGCGACGAGCTGTCTCGCCCGAGCCAGGGTCGGCGAGGTCCACCGGCCGTCGTGCTGCGGGTGGAGCGTGTACGGGCAGTAGGGCCGGAAGCCGGGAAGGCCGGGCGGCAGGACCTGGCAGCTCGGCGTAGCGAGCGACGGGCCGCCGTAGAGCCGTACCACTTCGTCTCGGTCGATCGCGTAATTCAGCGCCTGGCGGACGGCGAGGTTGTCGAAGGGTGATAGACGCGTGTTGATCTGGAGGAATTCGATGCCGAAGACGGGGTTTACGCGGAGCTGTCCCGGGTGGTTGATCTCGATGGCGGATCGGAGCTTCGCCGGGATCTGCTCGAACATCCAGTCGGCGCGGCCCTGTTGGACGGCTCGCGTCTGCGCTTCCGGCGAAAGGTCGTAGCGCCAGACGATCGCATCCGGGTATCCCTCGGGCTGAGCGACGTGCGACCACTCGTGGAAGTGCGGGTTGCGAACGAACCGAGTCTCGAGCGGTGTGGAGCCTACGATCCGGTACGGCCCGGTGCCGGGGATCGGCCTCGAGCCTATGTCCCGATTCGGCGTTCCTGGCGGTACCGGCGCGGCATAGCCGAGCGCGAGCTTGTGCAGAAGCTCGGGGTCCGCGACGGCGAGGCGAAAGCTCACGGTTCGGGTGCCGTCGTCGGCGACGATGCCGTTCGAGAGGTCGCAGCTCCCCGGATCTCGAGCGCAACGACCACCGCCGACGACAGTGGCGAAGTTGCCAGCGCCGGGCGAGCCGACGCGAAAAAGACGTTCGATCGCACGGCGAAAGTCGGAGGCTCTGAGCGGCCTGCCGTCCGAGTAGCGGATTCCCGGCCGCAGCCGGAACGCGTACATCCGCCCAGCGTGCGTCGGCGCGGGCACGGCGAGCGCAAGATCGGGAACAAGGTGCAGGCCGTCCGGCCCAGCCGCATGCTCGAAGGTCACCAGCGTGTCGTCGGCGAGCCCGAGGAATTGCGGCGGCGGGTAGTTCGACTGATTGAACGCGGGATCGATCGAGGGCCCAAATCCGAGCAGGGTTAGCGTGCCGCCGCGGTGCCTCTCGCCAGCGGGACGCGTCCCGATCCACACGCGTCCGCCTATCGCAGCGAGGCTCGTCGGACGACCGCGTGTGCCGACATTGTCCACGACCGCATTGGTGCGCGGATCGATCCGAGAGACGGTGTTCGAGAACTTGTTCGCGACCCAGAGCGAGCCCTTCGTGAACGCGAGAGCGACGGGCCCGCTCCCAACGGGGATCGTCGCTACCACACGCGGCGTGCCGGGATCGAGCCGCGAGACGGTCCCGTCCAGGTTGTTGGCAACCCAGATCGATCCAGCGCCGACTGCGAGCGCCGCCGGTCCCTGCCCGACCGACACCGTCGCCACCGGCCGGTTCGAGCGCGAGTCGACCTCCGTGACCGTGCCCCCGTCGTGGCTCGCGACCCAGAGCGCGCTGAAGCCGATGGCCAATGCCGATGGCGCGGTCGCCAAAGAGACGGTTTGGGTGGCAGCGCCGGTCTCCGGATCGAGACGGATCAGCGACTGGTCTCCCGCGTCGGCAACCCAGAGCGCGCGCGTGCCGGCGGCGATCGCGGCAAGGCTTCCGCCGAGGGGGATGGTCTGCGTAATCGCCTCAGTGGCCGGATCAATTCGGATCACCGCCCCGCCGAGTGTGTTCGTCACCCAAACGGATCCACCACCGACGGCGATCTCAGCCGGCTGGCCCGAGACGGGAATCTGATCGACCACGGACCCTGACGACACGCTGAACCGCGAGACGACAGCCGAGTCCGGATCTGCGACCCACACGGAGTCGCCGCTGGCCGCGAGCGCGTCAGGAGAGCCATGCAGAGCCGACGCGCCGACGACACGAGCGGAGCTCGTGTTCAGCTCGACGAGCTGACTCGAGTTGGCTGGGACAACGTCCGACGCACTCGTTCGACCCAGTCCGAGCAAGAGCCCGACCGCGACGCTCACGGCCCCCGCGGCAACTGCAATGGCGACGGCGAGCGGTCGACGCGGCCGCCGCCGCATCCTTTTGGACTCGACTCGCGGCACGGCGAGCCGGGGATCATGCTCGAGGATCTGGCGCTCGAGCTCGCGCAGCTGCGGCCCCGGATCGAGGCCAAGCTCCTCGACCAGCCTGTGCCTCGCCGTCTGAAGGTTCGCGAGCGCTTCGGCCTGCCGGCCTGCCCGATAGAGAGCACGCGCCAGCTGGCCCAGCAATCGCTCGCGAAACGGATGCTCCGCGACGAGCGCCTCCAACTCGGGGACGAGCTCCCCGCTCCGGCCAAGCGCAAGATCGGCGTCGATCCGATCTTCGAGCGCAACCAGCCGCCGTTGCTCCAACCGCTCCGCTTCGATTGCTGCGAACGGCTCGTAGAGTACGTCGGCCAGCGCGGGGCCCCGCCACAGCGCGAGCGCGCTTCGCAGCGTCGCCGCTGCCTCGGCAGAATCGCCGCGCGCCAGCTCCTCCCGGCCGCGCCGAAGGAGCTGCTCGAAACGGTCGAGGTCGAGCTCGTCCGGCTCGAGCTGCAGTACGTAGCCAGGGGGACGCCGAGCCAACCGTGCGCCTCCAAGCATCTTTCGGAGGCGCGACACGTAGTTGTCGAGGGTATGCGCCGCGCTCGGCGGCGGCCGCTCCCCCCAGAGGCCGTCGATTAGCCCGTCACGGGAGACGACGTCGTTCGCGTTCAGGAGGAGGATCGCAAGCAAAGCCCGCTGCTTCGGCCCCCCGAGCGGAAGCTCACGGCCGTCGCGCCGCACCTCGACGGGACCGAGAACCGCGAAGTCCACCACGCCAAGCTAAGCACCCTTGCGGCCCAATTACGAGGTTCTTGCGACGTGGCTCCGGCAGCGTCCATGCCGCATCCAGCGACCGAAGGGAGTTACTCAATGTCTCTCCGAGCACGACTCTTCACGATCGTGTCGCTCGCCTGCGTGATCGCGGTCTCGTCTGCCCTTGCAGGCGGTCAAGCACACGCAGTCGCGGCGACCCCGCTCACAGGACACTTCCCGATCGAGGAGCACATTGCCGTGCTCGACCCCGAGAGTACTGTCTGCGGCTTCCCCATCAGCAGCGACTTCACCGGCCAAGGCACATTCCAGGTGTTCTTCGACACGCTAGGTAATCCGATCCGCATAAACGTCCTCGAACACAGCACCGGCACGCTCAGCGCAAACGGCATCGACCTCCGATTCGCTTCCAGCGACAACAAGTTCTACGACCTCCAGAATCAAACCCTCGCCGAGGTCGGCCTCGTCTTCCGCTACTCGGCGCCAGGCCTAGGAGTCGTTCTCATGGACCGGGGACGGCTGATCTGGAACATCGACTCCAACGGCGAGATGGTCGGCGATCCGATCTTCGAAGCGGGGCCCCACCCCGAGCTGAATGGCGACTTCGGCGGCCTCTGCGCAGCACTGACGCCGTAGCGAGGTGTCGTCTTCTATGCCTACGCCCTCGCGCCTTCTATCAGTTGCTCTCGTCGCGTTCGTCATCGCCGCTCCGACTGGTGCGGCCGTCAGCAGAAGGCAGCCGCTCAACGTCACCTCGACGCTCGACGGAAAGAGGGTCCTGCCCCTGCGGATGCACTGGCTGGCCTACCCGAAACTGCGTGCGTCGAAGATCGCCGGCGTTGACTTCCTGATCGACGGCAAGGTGCGCTGGATCGAGCACCACCCACCGTACAACTACGCCAGCGACGATCACGGCCGCGACCTCGGCTACCTCATTACCACCTGGCTCACCGCAGGCCCACATCGCTTCACCGTCCGTGTCACCGACACCAGCGGCCGCCAGTCCAATCACATGGTCGTCGCACACGTCCTCCCCGCCCCGAAGCCACCGGCCGGGCTAGCCGGCATGTGGACGCGGGCGGTAACCGCTGCCGATCTCAAGAAATCCGATCCGAAGTACGGCAGCGGTCCGCCCGCCGGCAGCTGGAAGCTCGTGTTCGACCGTATTGGCGCCTGGCACCTCGACCCGCTCGGATCAGGCGTCGTCAACCAATACGTCGCGCGGCCGGGTGTCATCCACGTCTACGCACCGATCGCGATGGCCCCGGAAGGAATCGGAGTCAGCAGGTTCGGACACAGCGGGATCGGCCCCAAAGACTGCACGAATGCCGGCCCGTTCGGAACGTATCGCTGGACCGTGTCCGGCACCAAGCTGACACTCACGGCGATCCACGAAGCCTGCGGACAACGACGAGCAATCTGGGAGGGCGTCTGGAAACGGGTGCGCTAAGGAGACGGCGGACGACTCACCGACAGGCGCGCTGTTGCCCGCCCGTGCCGATATCGCCCCAAGTAGCGGCCGCCGCTTGGCGCGGCTAAGTCACACGATGCTCGGGCAGGGCTTCATCGCCCCGACGAGCCGAGGATGAGTGATTTCAGTATTGGATGAGCAGCATGGAAGAGATGGATGAGCGGGAAGCAGATAACGACGCTGGCTCGTCGTCCGATTCCGACGCTGACGCCGAGGCCAATGTCTTTCCGGTTATCGAGTGTCGCTATGAGCCGGTGCCGGATCTCGATGATCGGCTGCGATCCATCTATGCGCTGTTGAGCTTGCCGTCACTTCCGGTCGAGTAGCCGCGCCCGGCCCCACTCGCGGTTCATTCTCCCCCGAACCTCGTCCACGAACGGAGGGGCCAGCATGCCGAGCAGCGGTGGTAGCAGACGCGTGCGCGTCGAGCGTGGGATCCACCGGCAGACGAACGGGCGGTACGCGGTCTGCGTGATGGTCGAGGGGCGGCCGCGTTTCCGCACCATCGATGCGGGGTCTCTTTCCGGGGCGTGTCGTCAGCGCGAACTGCTCCAGAGCGTCGCCCGCGTCGGCGAGCTGCCGGTCTCGCCCCGACTCACCTTCGCCGAGGTGTCGGCTCGCTGGCTCGCCGAGTTCGAGGCGAAGGTCACGGCGGGTGAGCGGCGCGATCGGACGCTCGATCTCTACCGCTCGCAGCTCAACCGTCACCTGCTGCCCCGGCTCGGCCGCCGGCGGTTGGCGCTGATCACCGCCGACGATGTCGTCGCAGTCACGCGCGATTTGCAGGCGGACGGGCTCTCGCCCTGGACGATCAAGCGGATCCTCGGCGCGCTCAGCTGCGTCTTCACATTCGCGCTTCGTCGCGGCTACATCCTTCCATCGACTCGAACGCGACGAGCGTCCGCATCCGCAGCGCTCCGACCAGCGCGTCCTCACGGTCCAGTTAGTACGCGATCCCGAGCACGCGGCGTACAGTTACGTGAGTGCGGTACAGATGGGCTAAGTGGCTCCCGTGCTTGCGCGCTGCGCGCTCAAACGCGAGGCGCTCGGGCCTGGCCCATGTACGGTTGAACCAGAAGAATGCTGTAGGCCGCATGAGTGCTTCACTGGCGTGATCGCTCGTCGGAGGAACTGAGATCCCGGTGATCGCACTACGCGGAAGGTCGAGTGCTTCTGCGCCTTGGCCCTGACAGCTTCCTGCAGCGACGGTGATCGTGACGAAGTCCTTTTCGAGCGCGTGCGGGTCGATGTTGCCGCTCAGGGTTGAGTTTGTTGGCTTGCAGATCGGTGCGAGCGCCTGGAGTGCCTTGGGGTCAAGGGAGACGGTTGCGGCTTGTGTGGTGTTGGTCCGCTGGGTGACGCCTGTGATGAATGCGGCGAAGGTGAGCAGGACGGCGCCGATGGTGGTGAGGACGGCGGCGCGTGCGCGGCTACGAATGTCGTCACGGTCTTTCTTGACTTGCATGCTCACGGCGGCCATGAACTCACCAGGTGTGTTCCAGCCGCCACTGGCCGGCCTGGGAAGATCGGAGGTAGGAACCGCTACCGCCCAGACA
>VAXG01000094.1:14054-15529 GCA_005883355.1 Actinomycetota bacterium
GAAAGGTTGTTCGACGCTCGCAGCGAGGGCCGCGCGGACGCCTTCAGCGAAGAGCTCAAGTACGAAGGTGACGCGTCCGGCCGGCAGGCCGCTGGTATCAACGTGGAGCTCGGCCAGTGCGACCCTTCGCCCCTCCGCAGCGTGCGATGCGGCCAGCGACATCGGGAACCACGGATACGCAGGGTAGTCCGGCGAGGGCGGCGGGTCAGGGGTCTGCCTCGTGACTTCAGTCTCGTCCGGCTCTTCTGTAGTGGTCGGCAGAACGGTGATCGCCTCGTTGCCCTTGGAAACCAACGCCACACTCGTGCCGTGCTCACCACGGTCGTCGTGTAGCGCGACCCGGACGACGCTGTCTTCAATGCCTAGGAGGAACTGTTCGAGAGGCATGGTCGTCGTGCTACAAGCTGATCGCGGAGTCGGGCACGGCGGGGCGCCGTCGTGAGTAAATTCGCGTCGCGTCGCTCGGGCGGGTGGCCGCGATCGAGATGGCTTTGCGGATATAGGTGTTCCTGGTGCGGCGGTCTTCTGCGTCCTGTCGCACCAGGTCGATCGACAATGCGTCTGGTCTCGCCCGGCACGAAGCCGGTCGGTCGGCATCGCGGACGCCGGCGAGGTGGTAGCTACTGCAAGCAATCAAGACTGGCATCGACGCACCTCGGGGTCGGGCGACGCAACGCTACGCCTCCGCAGCGGGCTCTTGCAAGGCCATGCGAACAACTTGTCGTGAACGCGGTTAGCGAATCGAATCGACACGTTGGGTGATTGTCCGGTCTCGGTCCGGCCTTGACAGGCCAGCCTGCCCGTTTCTGTCATGCCCGTGGCGCCAGGTGTGAACTCGCGTCGCTGCGGCCAGCTGCTCGCGGGGTTTGACGTCGATGGAATCCGATGTAGAGCTTTATAGCAAGTTGTCAGAATGACAACAGATATGGGCGGTACTGGGCTCGAACCAGTGACCCCCAGCTTGTCGAGCTGGTGCTCTCCCAACTGAGCTAACCGCCCTGGTGAAGCGCGCAGTCTAGCGACGATTCAGAAGATTTCCGGGCACCAGGGATGACGGTCCCAGCGGAAGAGGGCATCCGCCCGCTCGATCGCCCCTTCCTTCAGCTCGGCCCCCCGGCCCGCACGCCGGAGCGCGCCGAACGAGACGCCGCCGAGCAGAGCGGAGCCGAGCGACTGCACGGGCACCGACAACTCGGGCTCGTCCTTGCTGCGCTCCGCGCGGCCTCCTTCGAGTCTCCAGCGTCCCTCGTTCCACGGACAGAACTCGTCCGCGACGTCGAACACGATCGAGCCCTCGCCCGAATAGCTCCGCCCCGATAGCGCCGCGCCGACGTCGACAAGCCGAACCCAGAGCCCGTCGCCCATCCGGTAGCGCATGCGCCGCGGAGTAGCGAGCAGGAGGAACAGCGGGTGATCGGGCGGCAGCAGATAGGACTTGACGGTCGCGATCCAGTCGACTGCGAGGAGGTACGCCC
>VAXG01000146.1:0-6265 GCA_005883355.1 Actinomycetota bacterium
GCACGGCGCAGAAGAACGCAGCGATCGCAGCCTTTGCCGTGAGTCCGAACGCGAGCACGCAGCCGGCGAGAAGCAGGGCGGTGACGAGCTCGACAGCCGGATAGAGGAACGGGATTCGCGCCTCGCAGTGACGGCAGCGGCCTCGGAGCAGGAAATACGAGAGGAGTGGAACGTTGTCGTACCAGGCGATCTCCTCGTTACACGACATGCAGGCTGAGGGCGGCCGGACGATCGACCGTCGCAGCGGCACACGTGCGGCGACGACGTTCAGAAAGCTGCCCACCGCGAGCGCAGGTGCGAAGACCACAACAGCGAGAGCGAAATCCACGTCCTTCGTATCGGCAGCCGCAGTCCCTGAGTTGAGGGACGCGAGACGACCGGACGGTACTTCCGAGAAGCTCTATCCGCCGGTCATCTGGGGCATCTGAGCAAGCGCGTACACCGTGGGATTGCCGGGCATCCCGACCGGGACGACCGTGAAGCCGCTGAACGTCGAATTCGAGGACTGCCCGAGGATGACGGTCGATCCGTCGAGCGGGCCATCCACGATCGACGTTGTTCCGATGTCGATGACATTCGTCGCGTAGACGGCTCCCTGGAAGTACGCGCTCACGAACTGCACGCCGTCTCCGGCGGAAACCTGGTTGTCGGCCACCACGGAGCCGTTGCCGTTCGCGACCCACCCGAGAAGGTCTTGCGTCGAGTCCCAACTGCTGACCGTGCAGCTCGCGCCGGAGCTATAACCGCAGAGGCTCGTGTTCTTGACGAGCACCGTGCCGGAGGTGTAGATCGTCGCCTGGCCCTTGTACCGAACGGTGCCCCCGATGTCGACCTTCGCGCTCCCATCGATGAAGATCGTGCCGTTGATCGTGAGGACCTTGTTGGGATAGTCCCAGGAAAGCTCGCCGTTCACGGTCTTGCAGGTGTAGGAGCTCCCTGGCGTGAGGTTGACGATGCCCTGATTGTCGTTCTTGAACGCGAGCTTGTTCGCGTCGGTGTCACTCGCCGTACCGACGGGGCTGTCGAAGGCGAACGTCGGGTTGGCCGGCTGGCCTGACAGTGGAGCGGCGCAGGAGTAGTACGGCCCCGGGCTAGCGTTGAGATACCAGTCGTTCCAATCGACGACTGGGGCCGTGACCGCGGGCGGCGTGGCGTCGAGGATGGTTGCCCAGATGTTGTCGCGAACAGGCGTCGTCCCGGCGGCACCGTAGACGCACGGATTGTGCGACGCCTGAGCCTTGTAGCGGCAGCCTTTGCCGATGTGCGCCTCGTTGATGTCCGCGCCCGCAGCACCGACGTGGTTTTGGGTGGCCTGCTGATCCAGAGATCCCTTCACGATGAGGGGGCCCTTAGTGATCGATGCGGTGTTCTGAAGACACAGATTGCCCATCACGTAGAGCGGCGCCGTGACGTTCACGCTATTCGCCAACGTCATGTCGCAGCCGCTGAACGCCACACCGGTTCCGGGTGCGCGCGAGAAGATGTAGTTCCAGGACGGATTGTTCAGCGGCTGGCTCGTGACCGGGACAACCGGAATCGTCGCACGGATCGTCTTCTGATAGTCGGCGCCGCCGAAGGGGTTGCGCACGTGACCAGTCGAGAAGAGATCCCAGTATGCGGTTCCGGCCGCAGGGTTCTGGTAAAGCGTGCCGTACCAGGTGACCTTTCCCGAAGAGTAGGTGTCCGTGCGTGTGCACGGAAGTGTCGGGAGGCTCGCGGCGTCGGTGCAGAAGACGTACTTGTCGAGTGCGTTGTTCGTCGGCAGTCGCAGAACCGACATCGCATTGTTGACGCCTGCCTCCGCGAGGTCGTAAGCAGATGCCCGGCCGCTACTCATGGTCGCGCTGCGCTGATTGGACTGGGCAGATTCGATCACGGTGACGACCGTCATGCTGAAGACGACCGTCACGCCGAGCGCGAGCACCAGGGCGAACCCCCGCTGGTCGTCCAACACCCGTCGGAAATGCCTTCTAAGTCGACCGGTCATCGCGTCAGATCCTCGTGCTGTTGCGCAGGAAGATCGTGTCGGTCAGGTCGTAGGCACCGGCGCTCGTCCCTTTGACGCTGACGTTGAAGTCGACCTGAAGTGATGCGAGACAGAGACACCCGGTGGTGTGCGCGAACCCTGGAAAGACGTCGCCGCTAGTCAGATAGTCGGCCACCATCACCCCGGTTGCGGAGCTGCACGTCGTCCCGGTCTGCCTGTACAGCCGGTAGCGGTTCGTGTAGCCCGAAACCGCTGCGGTGCACCAGCTGACGTCGCCGCCGCAGCCTGTCGGAACCTTCAGCGTGACGGCCGTCGTTGCAAACGGCGTGACGTCGCTGGCGCAATGAATGTCACGGCGGATCTTGTCGAGTGCCAGTCGGGTGGTGACCTGCGCCTGGAAACGGCGGTCCTGTTCGGCTTGCGCATTCGAACCGGCGACGAAAACGGTCGTGATGCCTGCAAAGACGACGGACATGATGATCATGACCGTGAGCATCTCGACAAGGTTGTAACCGGCCTCTTCCCTGAGGCGCAAAGCGCGGAGGCGCTTGATCACTTGGTTCTCGCCTCGACGTCCGCGAGCGCTCTGCGGGCGACGAGCTCGCTCTTCTTGCCGATGCCCCAACGCTGCTGCGCAATCCGGTCGGCGGCGATCAGCTTCCGGAGCGCATCGGCTCCGTGCCACCAGCCGAACGAGGCGCCGGTGACGATCCAGCTGTGTTGGTAGAGGTAGTGACGCACGTTGGCCCTGGTCTTCGAATGCGCGCCGATCCACGTGGACAGCAGCTCGGCGCGCTGGGTGAGCGGCATCTCCTTCAGTGGTTCTGTCGGCGCGCCGGCCGCGACGAACGCAGGCGGGCGCTTGGTCGCAGTGGCCACGGGCTTCGGCTTGGTCGTCGTCGTCGTCGGCTTCGCTTGCGCCCCCTTGGGAGCGGCGGGAACGGGAACGGCCGGAGTGACGGAGGTCGACGCGAGCGAGATGGGTTGAACAGCCGTGCCGACGTACGGCGAGACGTCCTCGGGGCTGCCCTTCTCCGCGTAGGCGGTGCGCTTGAGGGTGACGGAGATCGTGGGCGCGCCTGTGTCGCGTACCCGGGTGCCGGCGGGCGGCGACTGGCGTGCGACCGTGTTCGCGGCATACCCGTGTACCGAGCCGATCACCTGCCAGGCGAACCCTGTGTCTTCCAGCGTCCCCTTGGCAAAGACGAACGCCTGACCGGCCAAGTCCGGAACGACCAGCGTGGCGGCGGCGACCGGGGCCGGAGCCCCCTTCGGGACCGCCGTCATACGTTTCGCCGCGCCGACGGCAAGCGTCGCGCTCGCGAGCAGGAGGACCACGCCCACGATCGCAAGGCGCGGCAAGCGGGTGGCTATCCGCAGAGCCATGCTTTGCGAATCGGCAGAAAGCCGGTTGGACTCAAGCCCCACCGCGAGTGAAGCCGATGACGGCATCCCTCGAATCAGGGACGACGGAGAAGACCCGCGGCGCCATGGGAGTGGCGTCGGGCAATTCGAGCGGCGTGGGCGTGGGTGCGTCCTGCCACGTAAAGGCGCTGCCCGCAAAGCTCTGGAACCAGGGCTGGTTCTGCGGGAATTCGGTCGGCGGTTGCAGCTGCAGGTGGAGGTGCGGACCGCTCGCGTGCCCGGTCGAGCCGACAAGCCCGATCTGTCGTCCGGCCGCCAGGGAGACCCCGTCCACGACCGACGGCTCCAGGAAAGCCAGGTGGCAGTATGTCCAGACGAGCCCGTCCACCGTGCGGATCGTCAGGCCGATGCCGCAACGCGGGTCGGCGGTGTGCCAGGCGTTGAGCACAACGGCGTTCGAGATGGCATATACCGGCGATCCCTCCGGGGCGGCGATGTCCGCTGCGGGGTAGTCGTGATGCGTGTGCGCAACGGAGACGAGCTGCGGGCCGCCGCCGACGGGAAAGACGTAGTTGTCGTGGTAGGAGGCCGCCCCCATCAGCGTTCCCACGCCCTGCGCAAATGACGGCGCCTGGGCGCTCTGCGTCGCGCTTGCGAGTGCGGACTGGGCCTCCTCGAGATTCGCTCGGGCAGCATCGGTGGCAGCTCGAGCCTCATCGACGTGCGCGTCGTAAAGGACGGCGCGCCGCTCCGCGGCGAGACGATCCGAGAGCAACGCCGCGGCGGCCACTCGTGCGTGCAGCCCCTTGGAGACCTGTTGGAGTTGTAGCTCGGAGCTCCGTGCGGCCAGGAGCCGCTCGTTGGCGCGGACGACTTCGCGCCGCGCTTCGTCGAGCTTTACCTGCACCTGTTGCAGGTCGGCGGTCTGGGTAATCCCACCCTGGCCGTAGACCTTGGCGAGATCGAGAACCTCGCGGACGTACCAGTCCGCGTGGTTGTACGAAAAGACGCTACGCGAGATGTCGGTTTGGCCGCCGGCGGCGGCGAGATAGCGAGCGGCGGCGTAGACGGCGTCGGTTGCGTTCCACGGATCTGCGATCCCGTCGCCGTCGGCGTCGACTCCCCAGCGCAGCCAGGTGGAAGGCATGAACTGCATCCAGCCCACTGCGCCGGCAGAGCTCGGCCCCATGTTCTGGCCGAAGTTGGATTCGATCTTGTTGATCGCGGCGAGGACCTGCCAGGGAATCCCGTATGTGGCGCCGGCCTGCTGCCACAAGACGTGAAGTGATGAGAGCGGCAGTTGCTGAGGGTTTGCAGGCGGAGACGTGAACGAAACGGGCACCGAGATGGAGCCCGGTGCGTTCGGCGTCGACGCACTCGGCAAGGAGACGCGTTGGAGGCCGGACTGCGCGCCCGAGGAGAGGGTGAAGCCGAGGACGGGAGGGCCCGCTGCTCGAGCCGACCCCGCGAGCAGAGCGAGGCCGATGGCCGCAGTCACTAGGAGGCGCATCAATCGCCGGCTTTGGCGAGACGGAGCGCGGGAACCTCGGGCTGGGGCTCGAGCTCCGCTTCCTGCGCGCGCGCCTCTTCTTCTTCGGCCTTCGCCTGCCTTTCCGCGGTCACGACGTCGGCCTTCTGCTGCTTCAAGGCGCGCTCGAGCGTGACGAGGAAGTCATGTCGGTTCGTGGCGGCGTTCGCGGCGACCTCCTGGTCGACCTTGCCTGAGACGACGAGATCGATCAGCGCCTTCGAGAACGACTGCATATCGAAGAACGAGCCCTCCTCGATTGCGTCCGTGATCGCCTCGGGCTGGTTCTCGCGAATGAGATCCGCGATGCGCGTGTTGGTCACCATCACCTCGACCGCGGCGATCCGGCCACCGTCGATGCGTGGGAGGAGGCGCTGGCTGACGACGCCGCGGAGGACGCCCGCCATGATCGAGCGGATCATCTGCTGCTTCCCCTCGGGAAAGAACTCGACCATGCGGCCGATCGTCTCCGCCGCATCGACTGTGTGGAGGGTCGAGAGAACGAGGTGGCCGGACTCGGCGGCCTGCAGCGCGGTCTGTGCCGTCTCTGCATCGCGCAGCTCGCCGATCAGGATCACATCGGGGTCCTGCCGGAGTGCACGCCGCAGGGCCTGCATGAAATCCGTTGTGTCGAGGCCGACCTCGCGCTGGTTGACGATGCACGAGTGGTCGCTGTGCAGGATCTCGATCGGGTCCTCGATCGTGACGATGTGCTGCTGCCGCGATCGGTTGATGTGATCGACCATGGCCGCGAGCGTCGTCGACTTGCCCGAGCCCGTCGCGCCTGTCACCAGTACCAGCCCCCGGTGCTCTTCGGCGAGCGCGCGGATGCCGTCGGGCAGGCCCAGCATCTCGAAGTTCGGAACGTTCTTGGGGATGACGCGGAACGCGAACGAGATGTGTCCGCGCTGCTTGAAGGCATTGACGCGGAAGCGCGGGAGATCGGCGTCCTGGTACGCGATGTCGAGGTCCCCCGTCTGCTTGAAGGTCTCGAGCCGCTCCGGCGAGCGTTTCCCGACCAGCTCGATGAGCTCCTCCATGTCCCGATCGACCAAGATCGCGGACTCCTCCAGAGGGGCGAGCGCGCCGTCGCGCCGAAGGATCGGCGGTAGGCCGACCTTCAGGTGGACGTCGCTGGCGCCGAGTTCCACGGCACGCTTGAGCAGGGGATTGAGCTCCATGGCGGCCATCCATCCATCGGCAGGGGTTCGCGGACGCTTTAGGCAGGTCCAAGCCGTGTGGCATTGAGCGAGATGGTTTAGACGGCCACATAGGCAAAAGCCCACGTGGCCTCTATGCGGCGCCGCCGAGGCGGCGCCTTTGCGGACGCTTTAAGGAAGGTCCAAGCCGTGTGGCATTGAGCGAGTGGGTTTAGACGGCCACAT
>VAXG01000146.1:6366-10203 GCA_005883355.1 Actinomycetota bacterium
CCTTTGCGGACGCTTTAGGCAGGTCCAAGCCGTGTGGCATTGAGCGAGATGGTTTAGACGGCCACATAGGCAAAAGCCCACGTGGCCTCTATGCGGCGCCGCCGAGGCGGCGCCTTCCCCCTCGCTTCAGGCAGGGGCCATGTGCGGGCTTCCGGCCAGGCGGGCGAGGCCGCGGATCACCTGCATCGCCTTCAGGCCGGCCCCTCGGGCCTCACCGGGATGGGAGACCTCGCCCAGCACGAGCCCATCGAGCACGCGCCACGTGACGGGGAGACGCATCAGGGCGAAGACGGCACGCGGATACCGATCGAGCGCGATCTTCGCGCCCCACCCCGCGGACGCGAGCGGATCGAGCTCGCGCCTGACCGCGGTGTCGTACGGCTCGAGGCCCGCGACACCGCCCCGAAGCATTTCGAGTGTGTGCTCGGCAGCCAGCCGGGCTGTGACGAGGGCCTCGTAGATCCCGTCGCCGGAAACCGGGTCGAGTGCGCCCGCCGCATCGCCGACCACCAGAGCCCGGCCGCGCGCAAGCAGGGTTGCCGGTCGCCGCATCGGCAGTCGATGACCACGAAGATCGGAGAGCTGCCGCAGCTCGATGCCGTAGTGCTCGCACAGGACCCGGAGGTGGCGGCGCAGGTGGGGCCCCTGGTCACCCCAGCCACCGACCCCGACGTTGACATGGTCGCCCTTCGGAAAGATCCAGCCGTACCCGCCTGGCACCGTGCCCAACTCGAGAACGAGCCTCCCGTGCCATGACCCGCCTGGAAGCTCTTCGTAGGGCAGGTTGCCCTCGAGCGCGACGCCGTTGACGATCGCACCGCCGAGCCCGAGCGAACGAGCAGTGATCCCGTTCGCACCGTCTGCGCCGATCACCGCGCCGACCTCGACCGGCCGGCCGTCGACACGCAACTCCGTTTCGGAGTCGACCGCGACGTGAACACCGTCGCGAAACTCGGCTCCGGCTGCGACGGCCTGTTCAACGAGGAAGGCGTCCAGCCGTCGGCGTTGGGTCATCAGGCAAACCACCCGCGGCGATTGGTGCTCGATCTTGGGGCCGTACCGGAGCCGGCAACGCGTGCGCGTGATCCTGTCTTCCACGACCGGCTCTATCGAGAAGGGCAATTGTCGGACGGCCCGCACGGTCAGCCCGCCGCCGCAGGGCTTGTCCCGCGGGAACCGCGCTTTTTCTACTAGTAAGACGCGCGCGCGGGCGCGCGCGAGGCGATACGCAGCCGTGGATCCTGCGGGGCCCGCGCCGACGATCGCGACGTCATAGCGCTCCACGACACAAGGCTACGCCTTCGCCAGAAAGTCCGCTTCGCGCGACCATGATGACTTTCTGGCGGCCAGCGCTGGGTGTGCTGCACCGGGCAAAGCCCGGCGCAGCGGCGAAGGGCGTCGAAGGTGCATGGCTCCAATCCCTCGTCCCCGGGGGTGTGCCCGAGTGGCCAAAGGGAACGACCTCTCCGCCAGAAAGTCCGGCCGCGCTGCGCGCGACCATGATGACTTTCCGGCGTGAGTCGTCGCCATGAGCCGATCTGGCTCTCGAAGGCGCGCGGCTACAATCCCACGTTCCCGGGGGTGTGCCCGAGTGGCCAAAGGGAACGGGCTGTAAACCCGTCGGCTCAGCCTACGGAGGTTCGAATCCTCCCGCCCCCATCCATCCGTCCGTTGAGAAGTCCGGCCGCGCTTCGCGCGACCATGATGACTTCTCAACGCTTTCCTACTACGGTCGCGCGTCGGGCAAAGCCCGCCGCTTCACGGTCAATGCGTTTCGGCCTTTTGCATGAAATCGCTGATTGCTGAGAGGTACTGGTCTGTTTCCTCGAGGACCGGGGTGTGCGAGCTGTTTTCCAGGATGACCTTGCGGGCGCCCTTGATGCCGTCCACTAGCGTGGCCGAGATCGGGTCCGTGCTCATGTCGTGCCGGCCGCGGATCACGAGGGTTGGCACCTTGATCTCGCCGAGACGGTCGCGTACGTCCCACCCGCGGAGGGCTCCGGTGACTGTCCACTCGTTGGGCCCCTGCATTGCTCGATACACCTCGACTGATTTTGAGCCGCTCATGCTCACGAGCTCCGCGCGCGGCTTGGGCCCTCGATAGAAGTGACGATCGAAGTACGCGTCCATCGCCTGGTCGTACTCGGGATCGTCGTACGTGCCCGCGCGTTCGTGCCGTTCGAAGACGTCGACGACGTCGGCTGGAAGAGCGTCGCGCAGCTTCACCTGCTCGGCCGCCCACTGGTCCACGCTCGCGAGCGTCGAGCTGAGGATCAGCCCGACGATTCCCTCAGCGCTGGAGAGCACGTGCTCGAGGGCGAGCATCCCGCCCCATGACGTGCCCAGCAGATGGATCCGTTGGAGACCGAGCTGTGCGCGCACGACGTTGACCTCTTCGCGGAAGAGGTCAACGGACCATTCGATGTCCTGCGGCCGGTCCGAGTTGCCGCAGCCGATCTGGTCGTAGACGACGACCGGACGCTCGGCCGCAAGCCGTTCGAGCGGGGCGAAGTAGTGATGCGTGGACCCGGGGCCACCGTGCAAGGCGAGAAGCGGCGTGGCTCCCGACCCGAGCTCGCCGGCAACGCGGTACCACGTGCGGTAGCCGCGAAACTCTGCGTAGCCCTCGGAAACCGGCGGCTCCATGCTGGCTTACAGTACGAGGTGCGCTAAGCCTCCGTGGTTCATGACCGCGTAGCCTGCGTCGAGTGCCAGTCGACGTCGGCGCAGCAGAGCGGTTCGTCTTTGCCAACGCGCGAGTGCTCGAACGTCACCGACTGGCCGTCCTTCTGAGCGGCGGAGAGGTGGCACCTGTCCTCGAAGCGCTCCGCGCCTACCGTAATCCCGACGGCGGTTTCGGCCATGCCCTGGAGCCCGACGTACGCGCCCCGGAGAGCGAGCCGGCTTCGACGCTGTCTGCTCTCGAGGTCCTGGCCGAGGTGGGAGCGCTCGATGATCCGATGGTCGAGGGCGCCGGGGCCTGGATCGGAACGATCGCCGATCGGGACGGCGGGATGCCGTTCGTCCTCCCCTCCGCGGCAGCGCATCCGCACGCGCCATGGATGGTTCCCTCTGACGGCGGTTCGTTTCTCACCTTCGCGATCGCCGCGAGGTTATGGGAGGCGGGATCAAGCGAGCCGTGGCTCGACCGCGCGACCGATTGGTGCTGGTCGAAGCTCGAAAGCTCCGACGAGCTCAGCGCCTACTGGTTGAAGTTCTCGCTTGACTTCCTCGACCATGTACCGGACCAGGCACGCGCAAGCGCGACAATCGAGCGTCTGCGCTCGCAACTCGGAAGGGACGGCTCGATCCCGGTCCCTGGCGGCACCGAGAACGAGCGTCTCACCCCGCTGGCTTTGTCACCGCGGCCTGACAGCCGCAGCCGGGCGCTGTTCACCGACGACCAGGTCGACATCGACATCGACCTACTCGAGCGTGGTCAACAGGTCGACGGTGGCTGGACGTTCGATTGGCTCGCGTGGTCGCCGGGTCAATCCATTGAATGGCGTGGCATCTTGACGGTGCGCGCGCTGGCAACGGTCGCCGGCCACGGGCGTCTCCGGCCACAGCGCTCCGCCTGATCGGACACCTCGGGCGCGCAACGCCTATCGACGCCCCGGGACACGGTGGCTTGGCGACCTACCCGTAGAATGGCCGCTCGCCCTCTTAGCTCAGTTGGTAGAGCACCTCCATGGTAAGGAGGGGGTCGACGGTTCGAGTCCGTCAGAGGGCTTCGCTGTTTAGCCTGCTATCTCGGGGCTGTCGTTGTCGGCGTTGACGCCATTTTTCTGATTCGGCGTCCACCGAGCGTCCACCAGCGTCCACGGGTCGAATTCG
>VAXG01000041.1 GCA_005883355.1 Actinomycetota bacterium
GACTTGTTCCTCTGAGACATGGCCCCGGGTCATCGGAGACTCGGTCCAGCCCGGCGCCACTGCGTTCACTCGCGCCAGCGGGCTCTTGCGAACGACCTCGTTCTTCAGGCTGAGCAGCAGGCCGCCGAGGATCGCGGACTTCGCGGCCGCATAGTCGGAGTGGCCCGCCTCGCCGACGATTCCGGCCGTCGACCCGACGAGGATCAGCGCGCCGTCGCCCTCAAGTTGGCGCAGGAACCCGCGTGCGGTCAGAAAGGTCGTGGTCAGGTTCGCGTCGAGCGTGGCCCGCCACCGTTCGAGGGAGAGATCCCGCACCGGCACGTCGCCCGCCGGCCACACGCCTGCGACCGCAGCACAGACGTCGAGGCTGCCGGCCGCGGCGAACATGCGCTCGACCTCGTCCTCGCGGGTGAGATCGGCGCCGACGGCTACGGCCCCGTCGCCCAGTTCGGCGGCGAGGGCCTCGGCGCGCTCCTCGCCGCGGTGGAAGTGCACGACCACCTCGGCTCCCTCGGCCGCGAAGGCGCGCGCGCAGGCGGAGCCGATGCCGCCTGAGGCACCGGTCACGAGGACGCGCTTCCCTGTCAACCCGGTTTCCATCTGTGGGATTCTCTCTGTTATGCGCGAGCAGATGACCTGGGAGGATCTCGGCACCGCCGTCGACGACCTCGCGGCGCAGATCCGTGCCGACGGTTTCAATCCGGACGCTGTTCTTGCGCTCGCTCGCGGCGGCCTGCCGTGCGCCGGCGCGCTCGCATATGCGCTCGGCGTGAAGAGCATGGCGACGCTCAACGTGGAGTTCTACACCGGAGTCGACGAGCGGTTGGACGAGCCACTCCTGCTTCCGCCCGTGCCGGATCTCACGTTGCTTCGTGCCGAACGTCTGCTCGTCGTCGACGACGTCGCAGACACCGGCCGGACGCTCGCGTTGGCAAGTGAGTTCTGCGCGCAGCACGGTCCGGAGGTGCGGACTGCGGTTCTCTACGAGAAGCCGCAGAGTGTCGTCCGCTGCGACTTCGTCTGGCGCCGAACCGACCGCTGGATCAACTTCCCCTGGAGCACACCGGCTCCCGTGGGGGCGACGCAGGCCGGCTGATGAAGGTCTTCATCGTCAGCGACATGGAAGGCGTCGCCGGGATCGTCAAGCGGCAGCAGACGGACGGGACGAAGGAGAAACGCGCCTACCACGAAGGGCGCGAGTTGTATACGGAGGAGATCAACGCTGCCGTGCGCGGCGCCCGTAGTGCAGGCGCGACCGAGATCGTCGTCATGGACTGCCACGGCGCCGGCGAGGAATGGAACTTCAACTCCCTCATTCCGGACAAGCTCGACCGCGGCTGCGAGTACGTGGTGCAGAACGACTGGACCGAGTACACGGAACTGCTCGAGCAGGGGTGCGACGCCGCTCTCTTCGTCGGCATGCACGCCAAGGCCGGAACGCCGGACGGGGTCCTGAGCCACACGGTCTCCGGGCAAGCCTGGCGTGAGTTGAAGTTCAACGGCGTCTCGGTGGGCGAGACCGGGATCAACGCCGCGCTCTGCGGGCAGTGGGGCTGTCCCGTATTACTTGTCACGGGCGATCAAGCTGTGTGCCGCGAGGCGGTGGACCTGCTCGGATCGGGGTTGACGACGGTGGCGGTGAAGAAGGGCCTCGGCCGCTTCAGCGCACGCCAAATTCCGCCGATGCGAGCGCGGCAGATGATCGAGGACGGTGCCAGGCGGGCGCTGCAGGATCTCTCTGCGGTCGAGCCCTATGACCCGGGCCGTCCCGCCGAGATCACGATCGAGTTCACGACGCCGGACCGACTCGTCGAGTACCGCAATCGCCGCGGCACGGAGCAGGTCGACGACCACACGCTCGTCGTCCGCGGTGACGACTGGTGGTCGGCCTGGTCGCAGTTCTACTTCTAGACCTCATGACGCCGGGACGATCTCGAGCTCGTCCAGCAGAATGAAGTAGGCCTTCGCGAACGGCGACTCTCGTGTCCGTTCGCGCACTTCGTCCCAGTCGACCTGCTCCCGCAGCGCGCGTGCGAGCTCGAGCAAGCTCGAGAAATCGGGCTCCTGTTCCCTGAGCGCGAGCAGCTTCTGAACGAACACGTCCTCCAGTGCGGCCACCTTCATCCGCATGGCGTGGACCTCGAGTTCTTCGGCGCGCTCGAAGGTGCCGTCGTCGATCGGGCCGTCCTGTGGTTCGAAGATGAGGTCGATCAGGACGCCGTCCTCGTACGCTTTCAGGAGCCAGCCTTCCGGCGGGGTCTCGGGGCGCATGCCCGCTCGAGCGAGCGCTTGCTGTGCTCGCTCCGCGTCTTGGGGCTTGACGAGGAAGTCGACGTCGTGCTCTGTCCTCGGTGCGCCGCGCGCCCAGCACGCGAGCCCGCCACCCAGGACGAAGGGGATGCCCGCGTCGTTGAGGACGCCCCCGGCTTTCTTCATCGCGGCCAGGAGCCGCTCGAACTCCTGTTCCTGGCTGTTGTTCACGCGGGGCGGTTTCCCATCCTGGCGCTACGTGGAACATTTAGGCATGGTCAAGATTGCCGCCGCCGGGGACGTCCACGCATCCGAAGCGACCCGCTCGCGGATCGTGGAGGCGTTCGTAGCCGTCGAGCGTGAGGCGGACGTCGTCCTGCTAGCGGGCGATCTGACGACGCATGGCGAGCCCGAACAGGCCGAGGTTTTGGCCGAGGCGACGCGCGGCCTCTCTGTGCCGGTCGTTGCCGTACTCGGGAATCACGATCTGCACTCCGGCCACGGCCGGGAGATCTCTTCGATCTTGAGCGGGGCCGGTGTGCACATGCTCGATCGCTCCGCAATCGTGCTCGAGCTCGAAGGCCAGGAGGTCGGCGTCGTCGGGACGAAGGGATTCATCGGCGGTTTCAGCGGCTCGCAGCTGCCGGACTTCGGGGAGCCGTTGCTTCGTCGCGTGTATGTCGAGACGACGGAGGAAGTCGAAGCCATTCGTCACGGGTTGCAGGAGATCGCGCATTGTCGGATCCGCATCGTCCTACTGCACTACGCGCCGACGTCCGACACGTTGCACGGCGAGCCGGAGGGGATCTGGACGTACCTCGGCAGTGACCGCCTCGCCACCCCGATCGCCGAGTACCGTCCCGACGTCGTCCTGCACGGCCACGCCCACAGCGGCAGCTTCGAAGGCGCGATCGGCGGCGTGCCGGTCTACAACGTCGCAGTCCACGTGACGGGCCGCGACTTCTACGTCTTCGACCTCGAGGGGCACGAAGTCGAAGTCGAAACGCGTGCGTGACGCGCGACAGAAACGTACCCGTGCCTGGCACCGGTACGTGTCTTAAGACGCCAGGCCCTGATCGATGAAGTCGCGATAGAGCGAAACGGCCCGGCTGGGGTCGACGCTGAAGAGCGCCAGCAGTTCTCCCAAAGCGAGGTAGGGCGGAGCTTCGTCGAAGCCGGCCGAGGCCCGGTAGCCGCTCCAACGCCATTCCGCCGGGTCTTCGCACATGCGGGCGCGGACAGGATTCAGAACGACGTAGCGACAGGCCTCCTGGAGCTGCTCGTTCGTGAGAATCTCGGTGCAGCCGAAGCGCTTGCCGAACAGATGATCTTCGCGCTCGTGTCTCAAATTCGACCAGCGGGCGAAGCTTCCGTTCAGCTCGCACATCCCCTGCGAAAGCCCACCGTCCGGAGTCGCAGCGACGAGGTGATAGTGCGTGGTCATCAGGCACCACGAATAGATGCGCCAGTTGTACTTTCTCTCGCTGCGATCGAGCATCAGCAGGAACACCTTGTAATCCGTCGCGTCGAGGAAGACACGACACCGGCTGTTGCCACGCGTGCCGACGTGGAAGAAGCCGCCCGGGTACGCGGTCCTGGGAGGCCGGGGCATCTCGTCAGGATGCCGCCAACGGCTCGCCAACTCGCCCCGATGCGCGGTCTTTTTACGCTTCTGTGACGGTTTCGTATCGGTGCCTGGCACCGGTACGCTCGCTGGATGCCAGCCGTGACCCGGATCTCGGTTGCCCCCGTCAAGGGCCTGGGGCTCGTACACCCCGAGTCGGTATCGCTCGACCGTCACGGCGTGAGCGAGAACCGGCGGTTTCACATCGTCGACGCCGGCGGGCGGCGGTTCAACCAGTTGCGGAACGGCGCGCTCGTTCGGATTCGGCCGGAATACGACGCCGGGCACGAACGGCTCACGCTGCACTTTCCCGACGGGTCGGTTGCGGACGGTGAGGTCGCGCTCGGGACGGAGGTAACGACCGACTTCTACGACCGGCCCGTGGTCGGCAACTACGTCGAAGGTCCCTGGTCTGCCGCGCTCTCGGAGTGGGCCGGGCTGTCGCTTCGTCTCGTCCAATCGCCACCGGGCCTCGCGGTCGACCGGGGCCGCGGTCATGTCTCCCTGATCTCGACCGCATCACTTGCCGAGCTGGCTCGAAGCGGAGACCGAGCCGAGCCCGTCGACGGGCGTCGCTTCCGCATGCTCTTCGAGCTCGACGGCTGCGCGCCGCACGAGGAAGACGGCTGGGTCAAGCGGCACCTCCGAATCGGCGAGGCCACGATCAGGATTCGAGGGGACGTGGGCCGCTGTGCGATCACGACCCAGAATCCGGAAACCGGCGAGCCTGACTTCGACACGCTGCGGACGATCTCGGCCTACCGGGGCTTCACGGAGAACGAGGAGGGCAAGAGACACATCCCCTTCGGCGTCTACGGCGAGGTCACCGAACCTGGACGCGTGACGATTGGCGACGGCGTCGAGTTGGTCGAACTGAGCCTGCTGGACCAAACGACCTAGAATTCGGCGATGGCATCGGCGAACAGCTTCGTGGTCGACGAGAACGACCTGCAGGCCGTTCGGGATGACGGTGACACGGCGACCGTCCGGATCGCTTTCGACGCCGGCAACGGCTGTGAGCGGCTGGTGCAGCGGATCATTCGCTTCGGCCCCGGCCGGTCGGCCGAGCGGACGCTGGACGGAAAGCAGGAGGTTCTGTTCGTCGTCCACGGCCGGGGACGGTTGCACGTCGACGGACGCACACACGAGCTCGAGCCCGACATGGGCGTCTATCTCGTGCCGGGCGAGACCTATGCCGTCGAGAACACCGGCGACGGTGACTTGCACGTGCTTTCCGTTCTCGCCCCGGAAGATCGGGCTGCGGCCGCCGGCGAGCGCAAGGTCACGATCCGCCTCGACGACCAGCCCGAGCTCGAAGCGTCGGTCGAGCGGAGCTTTCGCTATCTCGTGAACGAGGACGCCGGCTGCTTCGACATGACGCAATTCATGGGGATCGTCCAGCCGAGCAAGGCGCCTTTCCACAGCCATACGTATGACGAGGTCGGGTACGTCGTCGCCGGAGAGGGGATTGCCCACGTCGGCGGTCGCTCGTACCCGCTCCAGCAGGGCTCGTGCTTCCACCTGCCGCCCGACGAGGTGCACTGCATCGAGAACACGGGATTGGGCCCCATGCACATCCTGGGCGTCTTCCATCCCTCGGGTAGCCCAGCCAACCGAACCTACGCGGACAACAAGTAGGCTCGAAAATCGTCACAAGTGGGGGAAGACCGGGTAAACACCAAGGAGGAGATCGAATGAGGAGGAGAAGGGCAACTGCGCTTGCGACCTTGCTGGCGCTTGGAGCCGCACTCGCAGTCGTAGCCGCGGCGTACGCGACGCCAGAACGGGCCGCTGCGCCGTCAGCGCAAGCAGGGAGTGACGCAGCACTGGTCAAGTGCGGCAAGACGCGCACCATCGGATTCATGGCTCCGGTGACCGGTCCTGCGGCGTCGATCGGCATCCAGCAGGTCCACTGGGCTCAGTACTACGTCTCGACGTACAACAAGACGCACAAGACGAAGTTCAAGCTCCAGACAGAAGACACACAGCTGGGCGCTCCGACGGGGACTGCCGAAGCCTTGAAGGGCGCGCAGGCACTCGCCGGGAGCTCGAACGTTCTGGGAGTCGTCGGACCAGCCGGGAGCAATGAGATCGTGGGCGTCACGAAGTCGCTGATGGACGGTGGCCTCGCGTGGGTATCCGGCTCGTCGACTCGCACGTCCCTGACGACGGACGGAACGCGCACCGGCTACATGTTCCGAACCGTGCCACCGGACGCAATCCAGGGGCCGACGGCCGCAAACTTCATCCTGAAAAAGCTGAAGTACACGCGCGTCTACATCATCGACGACCAGGAGACCTACAGCACTGGTCTGGCCGACGCGGTGCAGCAGGTGCTGAAGGCGGCGGGAGCCACAGTCAACCGAGACGGCGTCAGCCAGCAGCAGTCGGACTTCTCGTCGCTGATCGCGAAGATCCCGCGCGACACGCAAATCGTCTACATCCCGTGGCAGCTGCCTCCCAAGGGTCAGGCGTTCGGCAACCAGATGAAAGCTGCCGGCAAAGGGACCATCAAGCTGATGGGGGCGGACGGCCTCTACGACTCGTCGTTCGCCAGTGTCGGGGCGCACGTCTACGACACGAACTTCCCGCTGAATCCGAAGTCCAAGATCATCGCGGGCTTCAAGAAGGGCCACGGCGGGGACGGTGAGTACTTCGGTGCTCCGACGTACGCGGCCACCCAGGTGGTTGGGAACGCGATCGACCGGGCCTGCGCAAAGGGCTCGACGACGCGGGCGGCGGTCCGGGCGGCGATCCGGTCCACCAAGATCCCCGCGGCACAGTCGCTGATCGGCGTTGCGATCCGCTTCAACCGCAACGGTGATCTGTCGACACTGCATAAGTTCGGCCTCTACAAGTCGAACGGGACGGTCTTCGTTCCGATCGCAGGCTAGATCGAACAGGACGTCGAACTTCGAGTGCGGCCCGTCTCCTGACGGGCCGCACTCGTCTGTGAGAGGTTCTCGCCTGTGAACTGGAGCCTGTTCTTTGACCTGACGGTCAGCGGGCTGACGCTCGGCAGCCTCTACGCCCTCATCGCCCTCGGCTACTCCCTGGTCTACGGGATCCTCAAGCTCCTGAACTTCGCCCACGGGGACGTCTACATGATCGGTGCGTTCCTCGGCTGGTACGCACTGCACGCCCTTGGAGGCCCGGTGAACCCGACGTTCACGGGTGCAGTGGTTCTCTTCTTGATGTTCGTCGTCGCGATGCTCGGCTGCGGCGTGCTCGGCGTTGCGATCGAACGCTTTGCCTACAGGCCGCTCAGGAACGCGCCTCGAATCGCACCTCTGATCAGCGCCCTCGGGGTATCCATCTTCCTCCAGAACAGCGCTCTACTCATCTTTGGCGCGGCATTCAGGGACTACGACACGTTCGACCTGATCGGCGTTAAGACCTACAACATCGGGCAGCTCTTCTTCTCGGTTCCCCAGCTCCTGACGGTCGTCGCCGCGATCGGCCTGATGGTTGCACTCACCCTCTTCGTTGCGCGGTCTCGCCTCGGCAAAGCGATGCGCTCGACCTCCTTCGACCGGGAGGCGGCATCGATGATGGGGATCGACGTCGACCGGGTGATCTCGGTCACGTTCTTCATCGGTTCGGCCCTTGCCGGCGCAGCGGGTGTGATGTTCGCGCTCGTCTTCGGCCAGATCTACCACTTCATGGGCTTCATCGCCGGCCTCAAGGGCTTTACGGCAGCCGTGCTCGGCGGGATCGGCAGCATTCCGGGCGCGATGGTCGGCGGGCTGATCGTCGGCCTCGCGGAGTCGTACGCCACCGGCTATCTGCCGCAGGGCTCGACGTTCCAGAACCTCTACGTGTTCGCGCTCCTCATCCTCGTGATCCTCATCCGGCCCAGCGGTTTGTTCGGCAAGGCCGCTATCTCCAAGGTGTGATGGAACAGCCTCCCGACACCCCGAGGATCGGAGTCGACGAATGGGTCGCGAGCGTCGAGGGGAAGCGCGAGCGCTACACCGGCCCGCGCGGCGCCGTCCTGAAAAGGTGGGAGCGCCTACCCCCGGCCGCACGCGTGCTGGTGTTCGCGACTCCGGCAGCAGTCTTTCCATTCCTGACGAGCGGGGGAAACCTGTTCCGGTACGGGTTGTTCACGCTCGTCTACGCGCTACTCGCCCTCGGCCTCAACATCGTGGTCGGCTTCGCTGGGCTCCTGGACCTCGGCTACGTCGCCTTCTTCGGTTGCGGCGCTTACATGTACGCGATCCTTGCCTCGCCGCAGTTCGGCAACCACTGGCAGGCCGAGGCGGCGATCCCTGTTGTGGTGGTTTTCACCGCGGTGGTGGGCCTCCTCGTCGGACTTCCGTCTCGCAGGCTCCTCGGCGACTACCTCGCGATCTTGACGCTCTTTTTCGGTCAGGCATTCGTCGTTTTCGTCAACAACGCCAACCGGATCAGTTTTCCGTTCGTGGGCCACGCCGATCTGACGGGCGGAGCGAACGGGATCGCGAACATCGACCCGTTCAATTTCTTCGGCTACAGGATCGACTCGACGAGGAAGCAGTACTACCTCCTGCTGATTGCAGTCGCGCTCGTCTTGATCCTGTTGATGTTCGTGAACGAATCGAGGACAGGGCGTGCCTGGCGCGCTCTCCGAGAGGATCCCCTCGCCGCTGAGGTGATGAGCATCCCGGTGAATCGGCTGAAGCTGCTCGCGTTCGTCTTCGGCGCCGCGGTTGCGGGCTTGACGGGTGCGATCTACGGCACGATCGCGACGGCGGCGCTGCCTGGGGACTATGACGTCGGACTGCTGATCACGGTCTATGCGATCATGATCCTCGGCGGCTTCGGGAGCATCATGGGAATCGTCGTCGGCGCCATGATCGTCAACAACATACCCAAACTACTCCACTCCTCGGCCAACGCACGCCCACTGTTCTACGGCACGATTCTGCTCGCCATTCTCGTGAAGCTGCGGCCCTGGCGGCTCCTAGCAGCCGAGCTCGGGGGACTGGTCGCGTTTGGTTTCGCAATCCATGGAATCGCGTCGGCGGCGTATCCACGTCTCGTCGACGGCGAGTCGATCGGGTCGGGCGTCAGTGCGCGAGCCCTCGACCACTGGATGCTCTTCCCGAAGAACCCCGTGAAGATCGCGGACGTCGCCTACATCCTGCTCGTGGCCGCAATCGTCGTGTATCCGCAGCTCAGTCGTGTCTGGCGAGCCGTTCTCTTACCGCCGCTCCTCTATCTGGTCATGTTCGTCTGGGAGAACCTGTTGCTCGTGCACATCGGTGGAGCCACGCGGTTGATCCTGCTCGGCGCGATGCTCGTTGCGCTCATGAACATCCGGCCACAGGGTCTCTTCGGCACGGCGACCGTGGAGATCGCATGACGGGCGACGCGACGCTGCTCGAGTTGAAGGAGCTCGACAAGTCGTTCGGCGGACTGCGCGTGATCGCGGATCTCGACATGGTCGTGAAGGAGCACGAGATCGTGAGCGTGATCGGGCCGAACGGCGCCGGCAAGACGACGCTCTTCAACCTGATCACCGGCATCTACCGGCCCGATTCAGGCGAGATTCAGCTCGACGGCAGAAATCTCGTCGGCATGGCGCCCCACAAGATCACGGAGCTCGGGATCGCCCGCACCTTTCAGACGCTGCGCCTCTTTCTGAACATGACGGTCAAGGAGAACGTCATGGCAGCGCAATACGGCCACACGAAGGTCGGCGTCCTCCGCTCGATGGTCCGGACCCCCGGAGCGCGGAGGGAGGAGAAGGAGATCCATCGCCTCGCCGAGGAGAAGCTCGGATTCTTCGGCGACAGGCTGATGGGCTACCGCTGGGACCAGTTCGCCTACAGCCTGTCGTACGCGAACCGAAGGCGACTCGAGATCGCGCGCGCGATGGCGACGCAGGCGCGCATCCTGCTCCTCGACGAGCCCGCCGCCGGAATGAACCCACGCGAGACGCATGAGATAACGGAGCTGATCGGAAAGCTCCGCGACGACGGCGGCTACACGATCCTCGTGATCGAGCACGACATGCATGTCGTCGAAGGCATCTCCGATCGTGTCGTCGCCCTCGACCACGGCGTCAAGATCGCCGAAGGATCGTTCGAAGCCGTCGCGACCGACCCCCGGGTCGTGGAGGCATATCTCGGTCTGCGAAAGACAGAGACGAAATGAGCGCCAACGGCGCACCGGATCTGCTGCGGCTGAAGGGCATCGATACGTACTACGGCGAGATCCACATCCTCGAGAACCTGAACCTGAACGTTCGTGAGGGCGAGCTCGTGTCGCTGCTCGGTGGCAACGCCTCGGGAAAGTCCACGACGCTGAAGACGATTCTCGGCCTCGTGCAGCCACGCAACGGCTCCGTCGAGTTTCGCGGCGAGGAGGTGACAGGCCGCAACACCAGTTATCGGATCCGGCAGGGGATGGCGATCGTTCCGGAGAACCGCCGTCTGTTCGGGCCGATGACGGTGCTGGAGAACCTCGAGATGGGTGCGTACCTCATCCGAGACACGAAAGGGCGCAAGGAGGACTTCGATCGGGTCTACACGCTCTTCCCGCTGCTGCACGAGCGGCGCAGCCAGCTCGCCGGCACGCTCTCCGGCGGTGAGCAGCAGATGGTCGCGATGGGCCGCGCTTTGATGGCGCGCCCGAAGCTCCTGCTGATGGACGAGCCTTCGATGGGTCTGGCACCGATCCTCGTCGAGCGAAGCTTCGAGATCATCCAGCAAGTCCATCAGTCCGGAGTTGCGATGCTCGTCGTCGAGCAGAATGCAAACATGGCTCTCTCGATCGCCGACCGCGGATACGTTCTCTCGACGGGGCGGCTCGTCTTGCAGGGGCCGGCGAACGAGCTCCTGCAGCACGAGGACTTGCGAAAGGCCTACCTTGGCCGTTGAGGCAGCGACGCTCGCGGAGCGTTGCCGTGACCGCTTCCCCATCTTCGAGCACCAGGTCTACATCAACTCCTGCTCGCAGGGAGCGCTCTCGGACTCGGTGCGCGCCGCGTACCAGCAGTACCTCGCCGACTGGGACGAGAAGGGCGCGCCATGGGAGTACTGGGTCGAGCGGCAGGAAGCGGCGCGCGCCGCCTTTGCGGGGCTCGTCAACGCGGGCCCGGACGAGATCGCGGTCACGACATCGCTGTCCGCAGGCGTGAGCGCCCTCGCAAGCGGTCTGCGCTTCACGAGGAGATCGAAGGTCGTGCTCACGGACTGGGAGTTCCCGACGATCGGCCAGATCTGGCACGCGCAGGAGGCGCGCGGCGCACGGGTCTCGCACGTGCCGGCGGCAGACGACGGAACCATCCCGCTCGAGCACTTCGAGCGCGCGATCGACGACGACACGCTCATCGTTTCGATCACTCATGTCTGTTATCGCAACGGCGCGATGCTGGACGTGCCTGCGGTCGTCGAGCTCGCGCACGAGCGCGGCGCGCTCGTCCTGCTCGACGCGTTCCAGGCGATCGGCTCGCTGCCGGTCGATGTCGCCGGGCTCGGCGTCGACTTTCTCGGTGCGGGGGTCCTCAAATACCTGCTCGGGTCGGCGGGGCTCGGGTTCTTCTACTGCCGGCGCGATCTCGTCGAGCGTGTCTGGCCTACGCAGACAGGCTGGTTCGCGGACGAGAACATCTTCGCCATGGATCACACCGACTACTCGCCCGCCCGAACTGCAGCGCGCTTCCAGTCGGGCACCCCGCCGGTGCCGTCCATCTATGCGGGCATCGCCGGGATCGAGCTGATGCAGGAGATCGGGATCGCTGCGACGCGCGACCACGTGCAGACACTGAACGCGCATCTGCTCGAAGGCCTGGACGAGCTGCAGGCCAAGGTCGTCACGCCGCGAGCGCCGGAACATCGCGGCGCGCTCATCTGCGTCAAGTCGACCGACGCGAAGGCTTTGGTCGTCGCGCTCGGCGACGAAGGCATCGTCACCTCGGATCGCGACGACAACCTGCGTATCTCGGCTCACTGTTACAACACGGTTGAGGACGTCGACACGGTCCTCGCCGCACTGCAGCGCCATCGCAAGCTCCTCGCCTAAAGCCTGACCCTGTGAAGGGTTGACCTGGCATAGCAAAAGTGCTATATCAGGTGACAACGGATGCCAGAGGCGCAAGGAGCCTTCGATGACTGAGCCCGCCGCCCCGCAACTCGTACCGACGTCGAGCCACCGCTGGAGGGCGGCCGTCTTCTTCGGTTTGTCCGCTCTCGTCTGGACTGTCTTGCTCGGCGAGATCGTGGCCTTCTCGAGCAACCACGAGTTCTACGTGGTTCTCTGGTGCGGAAGCGCGATTGCGCTCTGGTTCCTGCTGTTCGGAGAGCTGCAGAACACGGCGCGGCCTGCACTTCCGATCGCCTTCAAATGGTGGGTCCTTACTCTCGGCGGCCCGTTCGGCGTGGCCTACGTGCTCTACGTTCGCAAGAATTCGGATCCGAGCTCGCCGCCGGCTCAGCAGTTCGCCCAGGCTTCGCCGAGCAAGCCCGCCGACCTCGTCAGTCGTGTCGCGTTCCTCGAACGACGCGTTGCGGAGCTGCAGACGATCGTCGAAGGCCTCCAGGCGGGCCGGGCGACGGCGCCGAGCCGCGAGGCCGCACCTCCGCCGACGCCACGGTGGGAAGAGCCTGCACCTCCTCCCCCTCCACGACCGCAACCGCCGCTGGAGGTCCCTCCACGTCCCGCCCCGGCCGCGGCCGCACCGCTGCAGCCGAAAGTGAGCACCGGCTTCGACTGGGGTCGCACGATGTCCGCCACCGATCTGATGGGAGCGAAGGCACTGGCCTTCGCGGGCGGCGTCGTGACGCTGCTCGGCGTCGTCTTCTTCTTCGTTCTCGCGGTCAACCGCGGCTGGGTGGGGCCTGGCATGCGCGTCACGTTCGGCGGTGTCGCCTCGGGAATCGTGTTCGGCGCCGGCCTCTGGTTGCAGCGACGCTACGAGACGACGTACTCCGCGCTCGTCGCAGTGGGAACCGGTATCGCCAGCGCATACGCCACCTTGCTGGCCTCGGTCTCGCTGTACGACATGGTCTCGAAGCCGGTCGCGCTCGCGGTTGCTGCGGCGATCGCCTCCGTCGCCGTCGCAGTCTCGCTTGCATGGAACTCTGAGGTGGTCGCCGGCTTCGGCCTGATCGGCGCGATGATCGTGCCGGCGACGCTCGTCTTCCAGGGCGGCCTACGGGAGATCGGCACTGCGTTCGTCGCAGTCGTGTTCGCCGGGGCCGCGACAGTCGCAGTCAGCCGGCGCTGGTGGGTCCTGCTGCAGGTCGCGGCGCTCGTCAGCGTGCCGCAAGCGCTTGCTCAGGCCGCGGCCGCCGATTCTGCACACGCGAGCATCGTCACGCTTGCCGCCGCCTTCTGGCTCCTCTATCTCGCCGCAGGTTTGGTGTTCCAGTTCAAGCTCGGCCCTGCCCTCGCAGCAGCGCCCGCATCGTTCTTGACGGGCGGGGCGGTCTTCGCGGGCGTTTCTGCCGCGCTGCTCTACGGCCGACGCGACGGTGGCGTGCCGCAGGGCATCGCTCAGCTCGTTGTTGCCGCGGTCTACGTCGCAGTCGCCGCGGCGCGCTATCGACGTGCGCGTGAGTCCGCGACGCTCCTATTGGCACTCGGCCTTGCGCTTGCGGCGATCGGCCTGGCCGAAGCGTTGTCCGGATCGTCATTGACCTATGCCTGGGCTGCGGAGGCCGCGCTGCTCGTGTGGCTGTCGAGCCGTGTTCGCGACGCCCGCTTCCAGTTGCCGGCTCTGGCCTATCTTGCGCTGGCCCTCGTCCATTCGCTCGTCACCGAAGCGAGACCGGATCACCTCTCCGAGCCGATCCGTCATCCCGCGAGCGGCGCGCCTGCTCTCATGGCGATCGCACTGGCTGCACTCGTGTTCGCGCGTGTCAAGCGTTCGTGGGCCGACGACGATCGGCCGCCGACCGGGTTCCTTCGTGCCCTCGATCCGCTCCTCGCCTGGCTGCGCACGAACGAGGCCGCCGTGAACGTGGGCATGTATAGCTTGGCCGCGATCGTCGCGGCGTACGCCGCGTCGCTCGGCATTCTCGAGCTGTGCCAGGACGTCTGGCCCGGAAACAGCATCGAGACACCGTTCGAGTGGGGTCACGTCGCGGTCGACTCCGCGTGGGCGCTCGCCGGTCTTGCCGTTGTGCTCGGCTCCATCCGCCGGCGCTCCAATGTCGGGCTCGCGCTGGGGTTCGGTTGGCTCGCCCTCACCGTCGCGAAGGCCGTCGCCTTCGACGTGGTCACGCTTGCCCAGACGCGCTACGGCATCGCGTTTGCCGTCGTGGGTGCCGCGGTGCTTCTGGCCGGCCTCGCCCGCGAGCTTTCGGTGCCCGACTCAGTCACGGGCGAAGGGGCGAGCTCGCTCTTCGTCAGCGTCGCTTTTCTCCTCGCCGGCACGCTCGTCCTCGTTCCCGATCGCGTCGGCGGAGCCGACGGCAACGGTCTCGTCGTCCTCGGGGTCGGCGTGCTGTACGCCGCGCTCGCAGCCGGTGCTCTTTCGCGGCCGAACCAGCGCGACCTGACGACGTTTCTGTGGATACTCGGGCTGGCACTCGCGGCGGCGGGGGAGGAGATGCTGCTGAGCGGCGTCTGGCTCGTCCTCGTCTACACGGCCACGGCTGCGCTGCTCGCCGTCGTCGCCGTCAAGGTAAACGAGCGGCGCCTCCAGATCGCCTCGCTCGTCTACCTTGCTTTCGGCGCGCTGTTGACGCTCGCGGAAGAGGCTCCGCCCACACACCTTCTCGTCTCGCGCGCCCATCCGGGGCACGGCGTGCCCAGCTTGCTCCTTGTGATCGCCGCGACGGCGGTGCTCGCATGGTCTCTCTCGTGGAACGAGCGTTATCGTCTGCAGGCGATCTGGGTTGCAGGCGGACTGGCGGTCTACGCCGCCTCGCTCTCGATCCTGGAAGCCATGCAGCGCATCTCGAACCAGGGCGTCGACACGGACTTTCAGCGTGGGCACACGGTCGTGAGCGCCTTCTGGGGCCTGCTCGCGCTCGTCTCTCTCTACGTTGGGCTCAAGCGAAAACGGAGCTTGTTGCGCGTCGGCGGGTTCATCCTCTTCGCCATCAGCCTCGGCAAGATCTTCCTCTATGACCTTCCGAGCCTGAGCTCTGTGCAGCGGGCTCTCTCGTTCCTCGCCGTCGGCGCCGTCTTGCTCCTCGGCGGCTTCTTCTACCAGCGCCTCAGTGCCCAGTTCGACGAGCGATAGCATTTCTGCAATGCCGCGAATGAACAAGGGCGCCCTCGAGCGCTTGCAGGAACGAATCCGCACCGCCGACAGGGGGTGGTTCTTCGCCGCCGTGGCGGACAAGGTGGCCGAGCGGCGTCAGGCGAGTGGACTTTCCCAGCGCGAGCTCGCCGAGCTGGTCGGCACCACCCAGTCGGCGATCGCGCGGCTGGAGCGGGGAGGCCGGCCGCCGCGGATCGACACGCTGCTTCGGATCGCAGATGCACTCGAGTGCGATCTCGTCGTCGATCTGAAGCCGCGCCGGCACTAGACTTCCTGGCCTCTTGGCGGACGGTGACATCGAGGTCGGCACGATCGAGGATGCATCTGCTGCAGTCGCTCGCCTGCTTGCGGTCACGCACGCGTCGTACGAGCGCAGGGCCCAGCTCGAACACGCCCTTGAGTCGCGGATCTCGATCGAGCAGGCGAAGGGGATCGTCGCGGAACGGTACGGGCTCGAGGTCGACGAGGCATTCGACCTGATCCGCCGAACGGCGCGCACGCACCGGATGAAGATCAACGATCTCGTGCGAGCGATTCGGCCCGGCCAGGAGACACCGCCCGAACTGGCAGCGATGATCGCCGCCGAGCGACACGTCAAATAGCAGTACCGTGAAACAATGAGCTCACGCGAGGAGCGCATCGGCCTGAACGAAGTCGTCTTCCGGGAGGTCAACGAGCGGATCGAGGATCTCGCGGAAACGTTCGACCTCAACACGCAAGCGCTCGACCTCATCTGCGAATGCGGCAATGGCTCCTGCCGGGAGCGTCTGACGATGACGCGCGCCGAGTACGAGGAGCTCCGCGCTGACCCACATCAGTTCGCCGTCCATCCCGGTCACGAGTATCCGGAGGTCGAGAGCATCGTCGCCAGGTTGAAGGGCTACTACATCGTGCGGAAGAACAGAGGTGCGCCCGAAGAGATCGCAGAGAAGACCGATCCACGCGGAACCTGACGAACGGACTCTCGCCGTTGCGCTCGGCGACTCGATCACCGAAGGCTCGCCGGGCTACGACTCACGCCGCGGTGGTGACGAGATGAGTCAGTTCGAATACTGGGCGGCGCAAATCGAGCCCCGGCTCGCGTTTCGCAACCATGGGATCTACGGCCAGCGAACGGACGAGATCATGGCCCGGCTCGAAAAATGTGCGCCGGGCGCCCATCTTCTCCTCGTCCAGGGCGGCATCAACGACATCGCGCAAAGGCAGTCCGTGCAGGACGCAGCAGACAACCTGCGTGCGATGGTCCGGCGCGGCAAGGAGTTAGGGCTGCGCGTCGCCATCGTCGACGTACTGCCGTGGAACAACGGCTGGCCGGACGCGGAACCGCAGATCCGAGAGCTGAACGCGCTGATCGGAGAGCTGGCGCGCGAGGAGGCCATCCCGTTGCTTTCGTTCCACGACACGCTCGAGGACCCCGACCGCCCCGGGCGCATGCGCGCCGAGTGGACAGCGGACGGAGACCATCCGTCTATCGAGGGCTATCGCAAGCTCGGGGAGGTCGTCGCGCGCTTGGCGGACTACAGCTGGTAGACGTCGCCGTCGGCTGCGCGCTCGACGCCGTCGGGCAGAGGGAGCTCCTCGGGGCGATGGATGATCACGAGCCGCCGGGCGCCGGACTCCTTGAATGCGGCAATGGCCTCTTCTGCCGACAGATGGCCTCGCAAACCGTCGTCGCCTTCGCGGCCTTCCTTGAGCGTCGCCTCGCAGAGAAAGAGGTCGGCATCGCGGCCGACTTCGGCCAGCTGCGGGCTCGGCGCCGAGTCTCCCGAGTAGGCCAGAGTCGCCTTTCCGTCGGTCACACGGAGTGCGTAGGTTTGTAGCTGGTAGTGCGGCACCCGCATCGGGGTGATCGCCAGCCCGTCAGCTTCGAACGATTCGCCCTCGACGTACTCACGCAGCTCGAACGCGTCGAACATCCCGGCGAAGCCCAGCTTCTCGCCGAAGCGGCCGAGCTCTGCCTTGCCGCCGGGGGGAAGCCACAGCTCGGGAGGGTCCACGTCGCGACCGGGCCCGAACATCGAACCGAAGGTCCAGGGCACGAGGTCTCCCCAGTGGTCGAGGTGGAAATGCGTGATCACGATCGCCTCGACGTGGGGCCAGCCTTCTTGTTCGCGCAGGCGAGGCAGCACTCCCGGTCCGCAGTCCAGGAGGACGCGTCCAGAGCCTTCGACGAGGTATCCGGATTGTGCGCCCCCGGGGTTCGGCCAGGCAGGCGAGCACCCGACGATCGTGAGCCTCACGGCCTCAGTGTGGCATAGTCCTCGCGTGACAGCGGCGCCGGCCGACCTTCTGAAGCGCGTCCCGATCTTCTCCGACCTGGACGGGAAGGAATTGGGGCGCATCGCCGCGTCCATGAAGCAGCGGACGTTCAAGGCAGGCGACACGGTGACGGCCGAAGGCCAGACCGGCGTCGGCTTCTTCGTGATCGAAGACGGCGAGGCGACCGTGACCGTCGGCGGGGACGCGCGCCGCCGACTCGGGCCCGGCGACTACTTCGGCGAGGTTGCGTTGCTGAACGAAACCGCCAGGACGGCCACGATCACGGCCGATACCGACCTGCGCTGCTACGGGCTGACCTCGTGGGAGTTCCGGCCGCTCGTGGAGACTCACAGCTCCATCGCTTGGAAGCTGCTTCAGGCGATGTCGAAGACCTACCAGAGCCCTGCGTAGTCGATTCTTCGCGCGAGCTCGCGTCAAACTATTGGAGATGAGCCGGCCGTCCGGGCAAAAGCCCGCACGGCCTCTAGGAGGCACCGCAAGCGGCGCCTCGGGCCCCGCGTAAGAGCTACGCGGGTCGGGCCGCGAGCGTCACCTTGACGGCGTGGCTCTGGCCGCCGCGCGTGTACGTGACGGAGATCGCGTCACCGGGGCGGTGGGCGTTGATCACCGCCCGCAGCTCGCTCGCCGACGCGATCGGCTTGCCCGCAGCTGCCGTGACGACGTCGCCCGCGCGCAGGTTCGCTTGCGCTGCCGGCGTGCCCGCTCGCACCTGACTGATCGCTGCGCCGGTCTGCGAAGAGGAGTCGCGCAAGACGACGCCGAGAAAGGCGTGCTCGGCCTTCCCGTTCGAAATCAGTTGCGCTGCGATCGAGCTGACGGTGTTCGACGGGATCGCGAAGCCCACACCTTCATTCCCGCCGGAGTTGCTCTCGATCTGAGAGGTCACGCCGACGACCTTTCCTTGCGAATCGAGAAGCGGACCGCCGGAGTTGCCGTGGTTGATTGCTGCATCGGTCTGGATCGAGTTGTCGATCGCGAAGTGGTTCGGCGAAGTCATCTCCCGGTGCAGTGCGCTGACGATTCCGGAAGTGACCGTTCCCTCGAGCCCGAACGGGCTGCCGATGGCAACGACCGAGTCGCCGACCGCGAGCTTGCTCGAATCGCCCAGCGAAAGCGGAAACACTTCGGATACGGGCGCGTTGACCTTGAGGACTGCGAGATCGGTCGATGCATCTATGCCGACGACCTGGGCGGTGTAACTCTTGCCGTTCCAGAACTTGACGGAGACCGAGCTCGCCCCCTCGACGACGTGTGCGTTGGTGACGATGTGGCCGTTGCCGTCGTAGACGAAGCCGGAGCCTTGTCCCTGCGACGCGGCGATCTCGACCACGCCCTTGTAGGCGAGCCGGTAGATCGACTGCACGGAGAGGGTGCTGTCGCTCGACGTGGGCTGGGCGCCGTTGACCGTCACCTGTCGGACGACCGTCTTTCCGTTCCCAGAGGACAGCGCGGCGTATGTGGCCGCACCGCCGCCGGCGCCGATGAGGGCGCCGGCGGCGAGCGCAGCCGCCAGGGTGACGGAGGGAGTCGTTCTGGGTCTCACGGGCTCCATCTGACCAGCGCTCCTTAAGAGCCCGGTGAGACCGGACTAAGAACTCGATAAGACCGAGCCGACTCACAAACTCCTTACGGACGTCTTAACCCGGTCTTAGGGGTCAGTGGCACCTTTCGACGTCATGGCTTCGCGGGACTTGGAACCCCAACCAACCCTCCACTCGCGACGCTCAGGCCGGGCGGGACCTTCCCCCTCTGCCCGTTTGCCAGTGCTGTGCGCCGTCGTTGTCGCTACCGCCCTTGTGACAGCGGCGGCCGCGCAGTCAAGCACCGCGCGGCGTCTGGAGTCCCCCTCAGGCTCACAGATCTCGCGCGCAGCGAGCCCGATCGTGGATAGGCAAGTGGCGGCCGCAGGGGCAAGCGCCGTCGCTCCCGCCGGTTACTGGGGCGGCCAGTATCGAACGGCCGCGGGTGAATTGGTCACGATCTATGCATCGAACAGCTATCCGGTCGACCCGGCTCTGGGTCAGCGTTGGGCGGACTTTCTCGGGTCGCTCGTTCATGGCTCGGAGATCTCGACCGTCACCGTGCTGCTCGCGACACCGACGCAGATCGCCCGCGTCTGCGGTGCGGACGCGGTCGCCTGCTACAGCCCACAAGGCGCGGTCCTATACACACCGGGCGAGGATCCCGGCACCGACCTTTCAGCGGAAGCGGTGATCACGCACGAGTACGGTCACCACGTGGCTGCGAATCGCACGAACGCGCCCTGGTCGGCACTCGACTCGGGCCCGAAGCGGTGGGCGTCGGCGATGCAGGTATGCGCGAGGACGCGAAGCGGGGAGCTCTTTCCGGGCGCGGAAGATCCGGGCCACTACACGTTGAACCCGGGCGAAGGTTGGGCCGAGACCTACCGCGTGCTCAACGAGCGCAAGGCCGGGCTGGCGGAAGCACCGTGGCAGATCGTTACCCAGGCCCTGTATCCGACGGCGGCCGCACTCACTGCGGCCGAGCAGGACGTGACGAGCCCCTGGCAGGCCGGGACGACGACGACGCAAACCGCGGCCTTGAGCACCAAGAAGACTCGCACCTTCACGGTCGCGACGCAGCTCGACGGCACCGTGAAGATGACCCTGAAGCATTCGGCAGGGATGCGCCTTTCCGTCGACGTGTTCGCATCGTCGACCCGCGCCGCCCACGTCGTGTCCGCAGGGGTTGTCTCGCGCACTTTCACGGCCTGCGGGGCCCGGAGTTTTCGCTTCCGCGTCGCCGACCTGGCGGGGCGCGGCTCCGTTAGCCTGACCGTCGCGAAGCCCTGAGCCCGGCGAAACACCTCTCTTAGCCGCCTCTCACCTTCCGCGACGAAAATGGTGCCGTGAAGATTCTGGTCGTCGACGACGAACGTGCTGTGCGGGAGTCCCTCCGCAGAGCCCTCGAGCTCGAGGGCTACGAGATCGAGCTCGCAGCCGACGGCCAGGAGGCGCTCCATCGTCTCGAGGCGAACGGCGATGCCGCGCAGCCGGACGCCGTCATCCTCGACGTGCTGATGCCGGCGATGGATGGGCTCGAGGTGTGCAGGAGGCTGCGCCGGGCCGGCAACCGCGTCCCCGTCCTCATGCTCACCGCGCGCGACGAGATCGAAAATCGTGTGGCCGGTCTGGACGCCGGGGCCGACGACTACGTCACGAAGCCGTTTGCGCTCGAGGAGCTCGTCGCGCGAGTGCGCGCCCTGCTACGGAGGACCACGGCGGGTGAGGACGAGTTGCTCCGCTTCGCCGACCTCGAGCTCAATCCGGGGACGCGCGAGGTGCGGCGTTCAAGCGATCCGATCGAGCTCACTCGGACCGAGTTCGCGCTGCTCGAGTTGTTCCTGACCAACCCGCGGCAGGTGCTGACACGCTCGATCATCTTCGAACGTGTCTGGGGCTATGACTTCGGTTTCGCGTCGAACTCTCTCGACGTGTACATCGGTTACCTGCGCCGCAAGACCGAGGCGGGTGGCAAACCGCGGCTGATCCAGACTGTGCGCGGGGTCGGCTACGCGCTCCGGGAGCCATGAGCTTTCGCGCGCGCCTGGCGCTCGTCGCCGCGGCCGCGGTGGCACTCGCGGTCCTGACGGCTTCCTTCGTGATCTATTTCGTCGTGCGCGACCAGCTCAGGGCGACTGTCGACGACTCGCTCAAGACCACCGCTGCACAGCTGCGGGAAGCCCCGCCCCACGACTTCGAGCACTTCGCCACGCCGGCCGGCGAGCTCGGTGGCGCGACGGTCTACCCGCAAGGCGTCGATTCCGCGGGCAGGGTCTTCCTTCCCCCCGGCGCGAAGGTCTCGCTGCCGGTGAACAGTGGCGTGATCGCCGTAGCCCGGGGTGAGCGCGGCGCCTTCTTCAGCGAGACGCGTGTCGGCAAAACACACCTACGGGTGCTGACGTTCCCCTACGGCACGGGAGGCGCGGTTGAAGTGGCCCGCTCGCTGACCGAAGTCGACCATTCGCTGGGCCGCATCGAGAATCTCTTGATCCTGATTGCAGGCAGCGGAATCGCGATCGCGGCGGGGCTCGGCCTGGCCGTGTCGCGAGCGGCGCTCGCTCCGGTTCGTCGATTGACCACGGCGACGGAGAAGGTGACCGAGACGGGAGACCTGTCCGAGCGTATCGAGGTCGGAGGGCGCGACGAGCTCAGCAGGCTCGCCGGCAGCTTCAACACGATGCTCGGTGCACTCCAGGAATCGTCACGCGCTCAGCGTCAGCTCGTCGCAGATGCTTCGCACGAGCTGCGCACGCCGCTGACGAGCCTGAGGACGAACATCGAGGTTCTCGCGAGTGAGCGCACGCTTCCTGCAGGTGAACGCGAACGCCTTCTCAGCGACGTCGTCGAGCAGCTGACCGAGATGACGACGTTGATCTCGGAGCTGATCGACCTTGCGCGCGGCGAGCAGCAGATGGCGAAGCCGGAGGAGGTCCGGCTCGACCTCGTCGCCTGCGAGGCGGTCGAGCGTGCCAGGCGCAACCGGCCGGCGGTCACGTTCACGACCAACCTGCAGGAGTCGACTGTGCAAGGAGTGCCGTCGACGATCGAGCGGGCGGTCGCCAACCTGCTCGATAACGCTGCGAAGTGGAGCCCACCGGGTGGCGACGTCGAAGTTGCAGTGCGAGACGGCGAGGTCAGCGTGCGCGACCACGGCCCTGGAATCGACGAGGAAGACCTTCCCTACGTCTTCGATCGCTTCTACCGGTCCCGCTCCGCTCGCGGCCGGCCGGGATCGGGGCTCGGGCTCGCGATCGTCCGGCAGGTTGCGGTGGCGCACGGCGGAGAGGTAGTCGCGGAACCGGCCGACGGCGGCGGCACGCGGATGACGCTCCGTCTGAACGGCGGTTCTTAGGAACTTCTTAGCGCGCTCTTAGAACCGGCTGGTTCTCTTCGTCTATGAAACTCAATCGAAAGACCAAGATCGTCGTGGGTGCCGCAGCCCTGCTCTCTGCCGCAGGGGCCGGCGCGGCAGTCGCAGCCTCAAAGGACAGTTCGCCGAGCTCGGAGAGCAAGGCAGTCATCGACGATGCCGCAAAGCAGCTGGGTATCTCGTCGAGCAAACTGAGCGACGCCTTGAAGAAGGCGCTCAACGACCGTCTCGACGCCGCGGTCGCCGCGGGCCGCATCACGAAGGCAGAAGGTGACGCGCTCAAGCAGCGCATCGCGTCGAGCGACTTTCCGCTTGTCGGCGGTCTTCGTCGCGGCTTCGGCCATTTCGGGTTCGGGGGCCTCGAGGCCGCGGCCGGCTACATCGGGGTAACCGAAGCGCAGCTTCGCACCGAGCTCGAGGGAGGTAAGAGCCTTGCGCAGGTTGCGACAGCGCACGGCAAGTCTGTCGAAGGCCTGGTCAACACGCTGTTTGCGGATGCGAAGAGCAAGCTCGACGACGCAGTGTCTGCAGGCCGGCTCACGACGTCTCAGGAGACCGAGATGCTCAACGGCCTGAAGGATCGCATCACCAACAAGGTCAACAGCACCGGGATGGATGGACCACGCTTCTTCGGTCCCGCGTCTGGATTTCGCCACTCCGAGGGCCCGCCCGCATAGCTGGCTCGTGCTCGTAAGCTCCCGGGTATCGTGCCGGGGGTTTTTGCCATGGACATGACCGATCAGATCGGAGCAAGGCTTCCGAAGCCGAAGCTCCGAGGCGTGCTCCACCAGGCCGCGTTCGTCATCGCGGTTGTCATCGCCCCCCTCTTGATTGTCGGCGCTGACAGAGGACGGCCGCGCCTGGCCGCCGCCGTCTTCGCCGGCTCGGTTGCCGTGTGCTTCGGAGCGAGCGCGCTCTACCACCGGGTGACGTGGACGCCACGCGTGCGACTCTGGATGCGTCGAATCGACCACGCCGGGATATACCTCCTGATTGCGGGGACGTACACGCCTGTGTCCCTGCTCGTACTTCGCGGCGCATGGCGTCCGGTCGTCTTGACGGTCGTCTGGGCGGGAGCGACCGCCGCGATCGTGCTCAAGTTCGTGTGGGTCCGTGCGCCGAAGTGGCTCGCGGCGGCGATCGGGCTCGCGCTCGGCTGGGTGGCCGTCATCGCGCTCCCACAGTTGATCGTTCACCTACACCCGGCTGCTGTTGCGCTACTGATCGTCGGAGGGCTTGCCTATACCGCGGGCGCGGTGGTCTACGCCCGGCGCCGACCGGATCCTGCTCCGGCCGTGTTCGGCTACCACGAGCTCTTCCACGCCCTGACGATCGTGGGAGTTGCCTGCCAGTACGTGGCGATCGCGTTCTTCGTCGTTCGTGCCGGCTGACTGCCGCAACCCAGACGCCGAGGGGCCTGAGCACAACCGTGCTACGGTGTGCGCGTCTACAGAGCGTGTACCTGGTTGGCAATGACGCCTCCACCTACCGTTCGTGAATTGGTAGAAGGAGGTGTTTTTCAATGGCAACTGGAACCGTGAAGTGGTTCAACGACTCCAAGGGGTATGGCTTCATCGCCCCCGCGGACGAGGGTAAGGACCTTTTTGTTCACCACAGCTCGATCGTTGGTGACGGCTTCAAGTCGCTCCCCGAGGGAGCGAAGGTCGAGTTCGAGGCAGCCGAGGGCGCAAAAGGCCCCGAGGCGAAGAACGTCGTTCTTCAGTCCTAATCGGCCCAAGCGGGCGCGCGCTTCTTCGGGGCGCGCGCCCGCCTTTCTCTAGGCGACGGTGCGGTGGAGTAACGGCCTTCAAGGGCGCGCCACCAATAGTGGGCCTGACTGCTCTGTGCAGTAGAGCTCGCCGTCGTGCTCGGCACGTGGGATCCACGCCTTGGGTGGATAAGCGCCGGTTAGCGGGCGGTTAGCGCGTCCGCCGAGAATGCGCACATGTCGGATCGGCGCGAAACGGTGACGCTGCGACGTAGCGTCGGGGACTGGACGAAGCTTGCGGCCCTCGCGATCATCGCTCTTGATTGCACCTGGTGGCTTGTCGGCGCTGCCGGTGCCGTCATCGATCACGACCGTGGCCTGTATTTCTTCGCACTCGCTGTCGTGGCGATTCTTTGCGTACTCGCCTAAGAGCCTGGAGAACGGCCAGTTCAACGTCACAATGTTTGGCGAGATCAACGTTGTTGCGCCCGGCCGCGGAAACAATCTGTGGAGTCCTATCCTTAGTCACATCACGTTTGACGCCAACGGGAATTCGACGTCATCCACCTTCAATCCCTTCCCTGAACCAACCTGCCACTAGGCAGTCCAGCCGCTGCAGGGCGGCGGAATGAAGTGAAAGGCGAGTGCCTGCGGAAGTGACGTTGCCACTTCCGGCATCCGGCAAACCCATCGCCGCCGATGCCGGCTTCGCCGGCGTCGGCCACCCGGGACCTGGATTCAAGCTCGAACGCGCGGAAGTCATCATGGCCGCGGAGCGGCCGGACTTCCGCGCGGAGTGGGCCGGGCAGGGATCGAACCTGCGACCTTGGGATTAAAAGTCCGGGCGGAATGGTTGCGGTCTGCGGCCATTGGCCGAAAGTGGCTGCAACTGTCACAGATCTCCTCCGCAACAAGCTGCAGCTGAAAGTAGGTAGCGGAGACAAGTCCGTACTCTCATTGGTGCTCGCAGGTGTTGACTTGACAGGCAACTACAGCATCTAACTAAGGGCCTGGGTATCTGTGTGGCTGCTCCCACATGAATCCAGGTCGCGGGGTCGAAGCAGCAGGAGATAATCGCGTGCATGCTCGAGGAGACACGATGAAGGCAATCGTCCAAGACAGGTACGGCTCGCCGGACGTCCTAGAACTTAGGGAGATCGAGCGGCCGGTGAATGGGGATGACGATGTGCTTGTTCGGGTACACGCGGCCGGGGTCGATCAGGGCGTCTGGCACGAGGTGGCGGGATTGCCGTATCTGTTCCGGATCGCGGGCATCGGTGTGCGCGCGCCCAAGAACCCCATTCCTGGTCACGACGTGGCGGGGACTGTCGAGGCGGTTGGCGAGAAGGTGACCGGCTTACGGCCGGGCGACGAAGTGTTTGGTACGTGCCGCGGCCCGTTCGCCGAGCACGCGTGCGCCCGAGCGGACCGGCTCGTGCCCAAGCCGGCGAACCTCAGCTTCGCGCAGGCCGCGGCCGTCCCCACCTCGGCCGCGACCGCCCTCCAGGCTCTGCGCGACAAGGGCAATGTCCGAGCTGGGCAGCGCGTCTTGATCATCGGCGCCGGCGGTGGGGTGGGGACGTTCGCGGTGCAACTCGCAAAGGCCTACGGCGCGGAGGTGACCGGTGTCTGCAGCACCGCGAAAACCGAGCTGGTGCGGTCGCTCGGCGCCGACCACGTCATTGACTACACCCAGGAGGACTTCGCCGACGGCCGCAACCGCCACGACATCATCCTCGACATCGCCGGGAACCGCTCCCTGTCGCACTTGCGGCGCGCCCTCGCCCGGGAGGGGACGCTCGTGATCGTGGGAGGAGAGGGGGGCGGAAAGTGGTTCGGAGGAATCGATCGCCAGCTCAGGGCACAGATGCTCTCGCTGTTTGTGCGTCAGAAGCTGGGTACGCTGATCGCAACCGCGCGCAAAGATGACCTGCGGGTACTGCGCGAGTTCTTGGAGGCAGGCACGGTCAAGCCGGTTGTCGACAGAACATTCGCGCTGAGCGAGGTTGCAGAGGCCATCCGGTACCTGAGAGAGGGTCATGCGCGCGGCAAGGTCGTCGTCACCGTCTGAGCTGCGCTCGCGTCACCGCTACTTTCGACACGGCGGCCGAGACCTTGGTCGACGAAGGTAATGAGCTCCCAACGCGCGGTGTAATCGCGGTCCGGGGCCACTCGGATCGCACGGGACGGTCCCTGCGGATGTCGGACACGTAGTTTGATCGCGAAAATCAGCGAGCGATCGCCGCACCGGATCGAACTGCTTGTACGACGTCCTCGATCGCCCGGCTGGTGGCGGTGGAGGTGCTCTGGTCCTCGAGGAGCGCGGCGTGTGTAGCACCGTTGGTCCTCTGATGGAGGCTGTTAGAGGAGAGGGTCGCGAGCTTGTTCTGCAAAGCGAACCAGCCCGTTTGCTGCCCCAGATCTGCCGTCAAGACGAAGAGCGGTTTTCTACCGAGCGTTGTCAGGGCCTTGGCTTGATCGAAGACCGTCGGTAGCTCGGCAAACTCATCGCGATCGGCCCGCAGTTCTCGCGGTGAGGAACTGAACGCGCGAGCAGCCCGACGGGCATCGGCAGGCAAACCACCAAAGCTCAGGCCGCTGGTTAGCCGGGCGCCGCCTGCGCGTGCAACCGATGGCAAGAGAGCAGAAACACCGCGCCACATCGAATAGAAGCCCGGATACGCCGGCAGGTCGAATTGGTCCGGGGACGCGGAGTCGATCAGGGCGACCCCGGCAGTCTCCTTCGGAAAGTCCATCGCGTAGACGAGTGCGTAGGTGCCACCGACGGAGTGACCGGCAAGGACATAAGGGCCGGGAACGTGCGCAGCCGAGAGAAGCCGGTGGAGGTCGGCGGCGAGTTGATGTCCATCCTGCCGCTCCGGCGCCTTGCCGCTCCAACCCTGAGCCGCGCGGTCAAAGGTGCAGACGCGAGTCTCTCGAGCGACTGCCGGTTGAACCCAAGCCCAGCTTGGGGTTCGTTCGCCGAGGCCGTTGAACAGCACCGCCGTTGGAGATCCTGAGCCGACGCAGTCCAGGAAGAGGCGGTGGCCATCGACCAGATAGGTGCGACCGGCCGAGGGCGAGTTGGTCGTCGTCGCCTCGGCGACAGTCTCGAAGGCTCCGCCAATTGCGACTAGTCCCAGTGCGACGAAGGCTGGATAGAGAAGCGCGCGACGCGACCAGTTGTGGAGGGAGCGGCGCGCTCCCCGCAGCGACCAGCCAATCATGATGGCGAGCAGCGGGGGCCACACCCACCCGAGCAAGCCGAGAACGTGATCGCTCGGCATCAGTGCGATGAGCGGAATACCGACGACCGCGAGGCCCACGGCAGGAGTGAGAGCCCACTGCTGCGGCTGGTCTGTTCGCCGACCCGAGAGCGCGAAGAGCGTCAGCATGCCGCAGGCCAGCGAGATCAACGCCGAGCCCGTGATCACTGGTTCGCGTGCGCCGGCGAACACGACGAGGACGAGGAGGAGGCCAAGAACCAGGCCGCCGAGAATCGACCCAAGCACGATTAGTCCGATGTGGCGCGCTTCGTCCGGGTTCGCAAGGACGCTCGACTTGCTCGCTGGGTTCCTTGGCTCAGACACGGGGCGTCGCAATCGCATTGATCGCCGTCGTGAGCATGGCGGCCTCGGCTTCGGACTCTGCGATGCGGCCGCCTTGGATTGCTGCGCTGGCGGCGTGCACGATCGCTCGGACTACTGCGAGGTGCCAGGCGACGGGGAGATCGCTCCGGAAGACGCCTTGTTTCTGGCCGCGTTCGATCAGCGGCTCTATCTGGTCGAGCATGGGGACGTGACGCCGATGGAGCTCCTCGGCCGAGAGCCGGGCGGTGTTCATTGCGAGCAGGCCGTGGAACTGCGCGAGTTGTCGCCAGGTTGCGCGGAGCACTCGCTCGAGCGCCTCCACCGGCTCGCCGCGCTGGGGCTCGGCGACCCTCATCGCCTCGACGACCTGTGCGACCGCGTGTTCCATCACGGCGTCGAGGAGATCCGTCCGAGTCGGGAAGTGGACGTAGATGGTTGCTCTGACCACCCCGGCGCGGGCAGCGATCTCCGACATGCTGCTGTCGGGATCGCTCGCCAGCGCTTCGAGGGCGGCGTCGAGGATGGCGGCCACGCTGCGTTCGGCGTCGGCCCGGCGCCGCTTGGGGGCGGGTGCTTCGGCGGGCGTCGTCGTCGGTTTCGTCATCTCAGTGGCTCGGCATCGCGCCGGGGTTCAGCCGCATCTTCGGCACGAAGTGGCGTGCCCGCGGCAGGACGGCGACAGCGACCAGGCTGGCGACAGCCGCGAGGAGCCCGGCTGCGATGAACGCGTGGGCGATTCCGGATGCGGCCTGTGGGCCGGCGATGGCGCCGCTTCCGGCGGCGATGGTCGAGAAGATCGCGATCCCTACGGTCCCGCCGATTTCGTGCCCGGTCGAGTTGAGGCCCGAGATCATCCCGGTCTCCCCTTCGCGGGCGCCGGTGAGGATGGCGATCGAGACCGAGACGACGGCGACGCCGAGCCCGAGTCCGCCGACGAGCATTCCTGGCAGGACGTCACGGACGTAGCTGCCGTTCTCGCCGACGTGGGCGAGCAGGGTCATGCCGGCGGCGGCGACGAGGAAGGCGCCGGCGAGTGGGCCGCGGACGCCGTGCTTGCTGACGATGTGTCCGGACGCGTGCGCGCCGACTCCTGCCGCGAGCGCGAGCGGGATAAAGGCGAGGCCGGTCGAGAGCGGCCCCCACCCGAGCACGTTCTGCAGGTAGAGCGAGCTGAGCAGGAAGAGGCCGAAAATGGAACCGGCTGCGGCGAGCATCAGGAAGAGGCCGCCGCCGACTGCGCGATCGGCCAGGCGCTCGATCCGCAGGAGCGGTGTGTCGGTGCGCCGCTCGAGAGCCGCGAAGGCCGCGAGCCCGGCGAGACCGCCGAGGCCGAACAGGTGCGTCTGGACCGAGGTCCAACCGGCACCCTCGGCCTGAGTGATCGCGAAGACGATCGCGCCGAGACTCGTGGTGGCAAGAATGGCGCCACGAAGGTCAAGACCCTTCCAGCGCGGCTTCTTGGTGTCGGCCGGGATGATCTTCATTGCGGCGATCGCGAGTGCGGCGGCGAGGGGGATGTTGACGTAGAAGATCATCCGCCAGTCGGTGAACTCGGTCAGGAGGCCACCGACAAGCACGCCGATCGCAGCACCGGCGCCGCCCACCGCGCCCCACGCGGCGAGCGCCTTGGCCCGCTGGCTGCCCTGGAAGGCGGACATGATGATCGCGAGCGCAGCCGGGGAGAGCATCGCCGCGCCGAGTCCCTGGCCCGCGCGAGCGGCGAAGAGGGCGCCGGCAGTGCCGGCCATCGCGGAGGCGAATGAGGAGGTGGTGAAAATGCCGAGGCCGGTCAGGAACATCCTGCGCTTCCCGAGCAGGTCGGCCGCGCGGCCGCCGAAGAGGAGCAGGCTGCCGAAGATGAGCGAGTAGCTCGTGATCGTCCAGCTGATGTCGGAGCCGGTCAGCTGAAGGTCACTCGCGAGACTCGGCAGGGCGATGTTCACCGCCGTGATGTCGAGGATGACCATCAGCTGGGCGATCAGCAGGACGAACAGCAGTAGGCCGCTCTTCTCGCTGGTGGCCGCGTCGGGGCGGTGGCCGCCGTGGCGGTGGCGGGGGCGGGGGCCGTGGGTTCTGTTCGGTGTTTCGGTGGCGGACTTGCTTCGGTGCAGCATCTCGTGTTCCTCTCTAAGTTGGACAGTGGTGTCTGGATTACTAAAGCAGACACTAGTGTCCGATGTCAAGCGCACGTTCCGTCGAAGCACATCCAGGTCGCTCGAGGAATGGGTGCCACGCCTCCACGACCACGTGCTGTCCTGGCCGGCGTCGTCGATGGAAAACCCGGATCCCTGCAGCGCCGTCGGGCTGACGAACTTCTCCTGCATTGGCACGGTGAGAAACTCTCGGAAGGCGGCGAGCGCTTCCTCGTCTTGCAGTTCTTTCCCGTCGTCGCGCGGTCCGGCAGCGAGACGGACCGCATCGGGCCGGTCGTCGAGCAGTGATTCTTCGGGTCGCCTGCGCGCGACTCGAGCCGCTTCTCTAAACGAGCGGCCGGTCGACCAGGTAACGCCAGAATCGGCGGAAGGACTTCATGGCAAGAGTCTGTCCCGCCGCTCCACGCGCGTCACTACGGTTGCCCCTACTCTTTGGCGGTGCTACCCGGCGGCTACAGACCGCAGGCGCTGTGGTTAATTACGCCCAATTGCAGGAGATCCGAGTGGGCCGGGCAGGGATCGAACCTGCGACCTTGGGATTAAAAGTCCCCTGCTCTACCAACTGAGCTACCGGCCCCGCCCGGCCAGTCTAGACACCGTCTCGCGGCTATTCTGGCCCGGCCGCCCCCATCGACTAGCGGCCTAGGTCGCCACCCTTTCAAGGTGGTAGCGCGGGTTCGAATCCCGCTGGGGGCATCATCATCACCGAAAGAGATCCGGCCGCTTCGCGGCCATGATGATCTCTTTCGGCTTTCTCGTCTCGATTCGCTCCCGATAACGGACGGGCGGGGAACCCAACCAATTGCTCGGCGGAGCCCGCGGCCTCCCGTATCGTTAGGCGGCCGGGCGGTTAGCTCAGCTGGGAGAGCGCCTGCCTTACAAGCAGGAGGTCGGCGGTTCGATCCCGTCACCGCCCATCGCAAAACCCTCTGTTTACCAGGGAAACCTGAACGCGAAGGTCTGATGTCATTCCTTCGCGACGCGACTATCTAGCGGACTATCGAGCTTCTGATCGCTGATGACCGGAATTCCCGGGGCAACCTCTCAATTGCCGTGCCTTTCTCGCCACAGCCTGCGGCCGATCCACAGGTACAGGACGACGCCGACAAGTCCGCCGATGTTGGACGCCCACACCGAGCCGGTGACCCAACGGATGAGTACGCCGACGCCAACCCAGACGAGGAACAGGGTGAAGACAAGTGCCCTGTACGTCTTCGCTATCTGGATCATCAGTCAGGAGGCGTTGGCGGCGGCGACAGTGAGAGCCTCGACGTGTGTTATCAGAGTGCTGGCGGCACTTAGGGATGCTTTGGCCTGCTGCGCCGTTGCTTGCTCTCCCTTGTGGACGATCGCGTGGCGGAGATTCGCGTGCGTGGTGTAGCCCTCCCAGAATGACCGTGCCTTGATCTTGTCTTTCGAGAGCACCACGTAGAGGGCATTCACTCTCTTGTTGTTGAGGTCGTAGTTCCTCGGCAGCAGCTGCTCTCTTTCCTTCCGGGTGAGGCCGTGCGGTCGAATCAACGTCTCGAACGCAAACTCGGTTACAAGCTCGCAGGCTGTCTGCGCGACGATCACCGCGACGCTGTGTTCGCCCTGCTCCATGTAGCGCTTAGCTGTGTCGAGTAATTGCCTGTAATAGGGCGGCACGGGCGCACGCAAGATCGTTGTCGTTCTCCTGCGACGAGCGGCCATCTGCGAGGCGCGATGTACCGCAGCCTGTGAGGAGTGGATCCGTCGCGATCGCCATCCTCGCGCCGATCGTGTTCGTGATCGTCGCGACCTACGCGGTGCTCAAGGTCGCGGTGCTGCTGATCCGGTTGTGTTTCCTTCCCGTCACCGTGCTGCTGGTTCTGAGGCGACGGTGAACCGACAGGTCGTTTTCCTCTGTCTTGCGCTGATTGCCGCAGGATGTGGCGGGAGCATGCAGAGCGAGGCCGCCGTTCGCATCTACTTCTGCACCACCGGCACCTGCGCGCACGCCGTGACACAAACCCAGATCGTCGCCGCGACACGTCGGGCATCTAAGAGCCCCCTGGTTGGGAAGGTGATATTGGTCTCCAAGGAAGACACGCTGACGCTGACTCCCAAGCGCCCGGAGAACGTCGAAAGGGTCGCGGCTCTGTTCATCGCCGCCCCGACATACGGCATCGACAAAATCGTCTACCCCAGTGGCCCGTGACCTACCGACGCTCGCGACCAGTTGTTACGCTGCTGCCGACCTGATTCAGAGGTCGGGGCTGGTGCCGGTCGGTATCTCGATAGGCGAACCGAAGTTCCCGCTGAGGTACCCGCCGGTCTACATGCGACGGCTCGCTCCGTGGGTTTGCGGGAGCTTGCCGACAACGACGAGTTCGCGAGGCGCTACCGCGAGCGGCTCGACTCGATCGGGGTTGCGGCGGTGCGGAGGGGCTTCCATTCGATTTCAGGAGCTCGTCGCTCATTTTGCCTCAACCTTGTTGGTGTTTGTTCATCTTATGCTATCTGGACATGTCCCGCCGGGACGCTCGGCTCTATGCTCGTGGCAATGGGTGGTGCTGTCTCGCCTCATCTCGCCAGCGGGCTCAAGCAAGAACTAGGGCTCGTCCGCGCAGTCGAGACGGGCACGTATCGCGGGTGGAGCGCACGCCGGCTTGCGCGCGTCTTCCCGCGTGTGGTCACGATCGAGCTTTCGCCGCAGCTCCATCAGACCGCGATGAAGACCCTCCGTGACCTACCTAACGTGGAGTGCAGACTCGGCCGGTCCGTCGATCACCTGAGTGAGCTTGCGCATGAGCGCGTGCCGACGTTGTATTGGCTCGACGCCCACTGGAGCCCGCTCTTTGAAGCCAGTGCTGGTGAGGCAGATCAATGTCCAGTCCTCGACGAACTCAAGGCGATCGGCCCTGGCGATGCCGCCGATTGCTTCCTCATTGACGACGCACGGGTGTTCTGCGCTTCGCCCAGGCCGCCCTACGATCCCGAACATTGGCCGACGCTTGCCGAGATATTCGACACGATCCGGGAACTCCACCCCGGTCATTACCTCACAGTCGTGTCAGACATCGTGATCGGTGTTCCTGCGGGGGCAAAACACGTTGTCGACGAGTTCTCTCGACATCCCGTTCGTCATTGGCCCCTGGCGGCACGCCTCGCCCGCTATCTCCTGCTTGGAGTCCTCCGCCGCGTGCAAAGGTGGGCTGGAGAAAGATGAAGTTTCCGACGTCACGTCGCCGAGGAGGCTTCGTCGACCTCCACACGCACATGGTTCCGTCGGGAGACGACGGGGTCGCAACGATCGAGGAGGCGTTCGCCCTGTTGAGCGAGGCCGCAGGCCGCGAGACATCACTCCTCTTTGGCACGCCGCATGTCAACGACGATCTGCCGCTCACCCCCGAGCGCGAGCGGGTCGTGCGAGACAAGCCTCGACGAGCTGCGCAACGCACGCGCGTACGCCCACGAGAACTACAAGCCGCCGAAGGGCGGCTGGCCGACCGCGGACACGCTCAAGCTCAGCCGCGCACGATGGACGCGGCTTGGTCTTGCTCTGCTTCGAGAAGCCGGGCGAGTTCTGCCATCGGCGTGTGTTCGCTTCCTGGTACGAGGAGCAGACAGGGCAGCAGGTGCCGGAGCTAGCTGACAATCAGTTGGGACTGTTCTGACGCGGTTCTCGAGCATTTCTCGAGCTTTTGACCGCCCCGGGACGCGCTACACCGCGCATTTTGGAGCCTCGCAAACGCAGAAATCCCATGGACAACACATTTCCCCGCGAGGGAGCGCACCCGTCTGCGAACAGATCGACCTTACAAGCAGGAGGTCGGCGGTTCGATCCCGTCACCGCCCACTCGGAATCGCCTAGGGGTTGGGCAAGACCTGCCGAATGAAGCTCGAGGGGCGGGTCCCTGCCGAGCGCCTGGCCGCAGTGCGTTCGGTTGCCGTCAGAGGACTCGCCCCTCTTTCAACACGACTCGCCTGAGGTTGCAGACCTGCGGTCGATCTGACGACGCGCTCAATCGGAGCGCGCTCGCCGCACGATTGAGCCAAGGCGGTTGAAGAGGGTTGCGGCACAGAAGAAGGGCACTGCCGACAACACATGAACCCAGCGCGGCGCCTCATGGCTGGAGGGCGAAGCCACCACCGCCATCAGCAAGACCAGGATTCCGAAAACGACGAGCGCCACGGCGATGAGTCTCAGGCCTACGTCGACGACGGACGAAAGTGACATTGGCCGAGCATCGGACGTCGAACGAGCCTGCTTGAGGTCTTGCCCCGGGTCAAGCGCCGTCTGGTCACTGCCGATGCCTGCGGCATGCGCCCCGTGCTGGGACTACTCGCTTGCGCTGTCTGTGGAATCGTCCTTGGGCTCACGCTCTACGCGGGGCTCGTCCACGTCGGGCTCGCGCGCTCCCTATTTGCACCGACTCTACGGGGGGACATCGCGCTTGCACGCGGCAACCGTCCAGGCCTTCGTGTCCTGTTCGTCGGCAACAGCTTCACCTTCAAGAACTCATTGCCGGCGCTCGTCCACGATCTTGCGGCCGGCGACCCAGGAGCGAGACCGATCTTTTCCGTCGAGTACGCCGCGCCTGGGTGGAGCCTGCACCAGGCTGCCAAGGACGACGGGCTGACAAAGCTTCTGCGCGAGGTCCACTGGGACGTCGTCGTGCTTCAGGAGAAGAGCTGGCTGCTCTCGTTGCCCGAGGGACAGTGGCGGCGCAGCACCTATCCATTCGTGCGCGACTTGCACGAGAAGATCTCCGCCACCGGTGCTCGCACCATCCTCTTCATGACCTGGGGCTACGCGCTCGGCGACCGGTGGAACGAACCGCATGACACGTACGCGTCAATGCAGACGCGCCTTGCCGCCGGCTACTCGAGGCTCGGCCTGGAGCTCGGTGCCCAGGTCGCACCTGTCGGGCTTGCGTGGGCGGAGGCACTTCGCCGCGAGCCGGGCCTCGAGCTTTGGGCGGACGACGGCAAGCATCCGGGGCGCAACGGCTCGTACCTCGCAGCCTGTGTGTTCTACGCAACGCTCACCGGGCGCGATCCGGCTCGAAGCGGCTTCGCAGCCGGCCTCGACCCTGAGCAAGCACGCTTCCTCCAGCAGGTCGCCGAGAACGAGCACGAGGCGGCCGCCCTGAGCGGGTCGAACTAGGTGTCCGGCGGCCCCTCGACCTGGGGTCCAGACTGGGTGTTGACTCCTGTTGTCAACGCCGTAGGCTGGACCCTCAAGATCGAGTCGGATCCGGCCGATGGTGGCTGAGTGACTGCGCGCGCATCCGCCGGCCCCAGGGCTGGGTTGGCCGCTCCCGCTTGGATCGACAAGTGGCTCGCGGCCTGCCATGACCTCGACGAGCTCGGACGCTCTCATCCGATGAGCGACGCGGTGATCGACGAGATCGACGGTCGCATGATTCGCGTCGGCGACAAATGGCTTGCGGACTTCGCGTCCTGCAACTACCTGGGGCTCGACCTCGACCGCGAGATCATCGACGCCGTCCCCGCGTTTCTCCAGAAGTGGGGGACGCATCCGAGCTGGTCACGCCTGCTTGGCAGTCCTGTTCTGTACTCGCAGATCGAGGAACGCCTCGCCGCACTGGTCGGCGCCGAGGACACGCTCGTCCTGCCGACGATCACGCTGATCCACATGTCCGTGATTCCCGTGCTGGCGGGCAGCGGCACGATCTACGTCGAATCCCGGGCGCACAAGACGATTTACGAGGGCTGCCAGCTCGCCGGTGCCCGTGGCGCGACGCTGAAGAGGTTCCAATTCGAGGACGCCGACGATCTGGAACGGCTCCTCAAAGAGAACGGTCCTTCGCCACGCTTGATCTGTATCGACGGCGTCAACAGCATGACCGGTAACGCGGTCGATTTGCCGGCCTTCGCACGGCTCGCTCGCGCCTATGACGCTCTCTTGTACGTCGACGACGCCCACGGGTTCGGTGTCATCGGCGAGCGAAGCGACGACGAGCTCAGCCCGTACGGTAACCGTGGGAACAGCATCGTTCGTTACACCGGCGACACGTACGCCAATGTCGTGCTCGTCTCGGGACTGTCGAAGGCCTACTCGTCGCTCGCCGCGTTCCTGACGTGTTCGCCGGAGCTGAAGCGCCTGCTGAAGACGGCCGCTCCGCCGTATCTCTATTCCGGCCCGTCTCCCATCGCCTCTCTCGCCACCGTCCTCGTCGGGCTGGACGTGAACGAGAAGCGCGGTGACGCCATTCGCGCCGATCTCTGGCGCAAGACGGCGGCCGTGCTCAAGGAACTCGACCGCCTCGGCGTCCACACGCCGAATCGATCGGGATTCCCCATCATCGAGGTGCCACTCGCGCGCCACGAGGACATCGACGCCGTCGGGCGGTACCTCTTCGATAACGGCATCTACGTGACGCTTGCCGCCTATCCGCTCGTTCCGAGAAGCGAGGTCGGATTCCGCGTCCAGGTCACGGCCGCGAACACCGACGCCGAGATCGAGCAGTTGATCGACGTGCTCGGCCGGCTCATAAACGTCTTCGACCTTCAGCCGGCACGCACGAGCGAGCGCGCCGCATGAGACGCCTTGCCCTGACCGGGACAGCACGCGAGCAGGTCTGGATCTGGTACCTGGCCGGCACCGGCGTTCTCACGAGCCTGTACCTCTTCGCGCCGCCACTCGCAGGCAATGGTCCGCTGATCAACCTACTGGGCCTTTCCGGCGTCGTCGCGATCGTCGTTGGAATCCGGATGCACAAGCCACGCGCTCGTGCGGCGTGGTGGCTCTTCGCAGCAGGACAGTTCCTCTTCTTCAGCGGCGACCTCTACACGTACAGCTATCCCAAGCTGCTCGGCGCGGATGTCGGCTTCCCGTCGATCGGCGACGCGCTCTATCTCCTGGTCTATCCCGTCCTCATGGCGGGACTGTTCATCCTGATCAAGCGACGCAACCCGCGGCCCGACCGGACCGCGCTCATCGACGCGCTGATCCTCACGATTGGTATCGGCCTGCTGTCGTGGGTGTTCCTGATCGCTCCGAACATCCATCTCACCGGCCTGTCCCTGCTGGCCAACGCGGTGTCGGTCGCGTACCCGCTGGGCGACGTGCTCCTCCTCGCGGCTGCGATCAGGCTCGCGGTCGATGCCGGGAAGCGAACGCCGGCGTTCTGGTTCCTCGTCAGCAGCATCGTCTGTCTGATGGCCACGGACTCGGCCTACAACTATGCGCTGCTGAAGAACACGTACAACCACCAGCTGATCTACGACGCCGGTTGGATCCTCTATTACCTGCTGTGGGGTGCGGCGGCGCTGCACCCGTCGATGCGCTCGCTCGAGGAAGGGGCGCCGGAGCTCGGCACGCGTCTGACTCCTCTCCGGCTCACGCTGCTCGGCAGCGCCTGTCTGATCGCGCCGGGTATTCGTTTCGTCCAGGCGCTTAGCAACCCCGACTTGCTCGTCCTGATCATTGCTTCTGCGGTTCTGTTTCTGCTGGTCGTCGCGAGGATGGCCGGCCTTGTGCGCCAGGAGGCGCGCGTCGTGTCGCGCGAACGCGCTCTTCGCGGGGCCGGCGTCGAGCTCGTGGCGGCAGCCGGTCATGAGCAAGTCGCAGAAGCTGCCATCTCCGCCGTCCATCGCCTGCTCGCCGCCGAGCCGCCCGTGCGACTCGTCCTCGTATCGGAAGGCGCAGCGGTCGTCGAGGCCTCGTCCGACGGTGCCACCGGCGGTCGCGTCGGTCAGGGAACGTGCGACTGGCTCCTACAGGAGCGTTCGGGTTCGCTTCGCGTGCTGCATTCCGACCCACCCCCTTATGTCAGAGGGGACCTGAGGCTTCCTGAAGGGAACGCGACGATCGTCGCCCCGCTGACCGTTCGCGGCGAAGTCCGCGGCGCGATCGTCATCTCATCGCCGGTGAGCCTGACGCGCGATCTCATCGACGCGCTCGGCGCCCTCGCGACGCAGGTCTCGCTCGCGGTCGAAGGGGCATCGCTGGCAGAGGATCTCCATCGACGCCAGAGCGAGGCCCGTTTCCGCTCCCTCGTCGCGCACTCCAGCGACTTGATCACGGTTTTGGACGCCGACGGTCTCATCACGTACCAGAGCCCGTCCGTGGAGCGACTGCTCGGCTACCGTGTGGACGAGGTCGAGGGGACGCGGTTCGACCGACTACTGAGCGAGACCGACCGGCCGCTGCTCGCTCAACTGATCGCAGTCGACGGCTCGGGCGACGGCGAGGCCCATACGATCGAGTGCTCGGTCAGTCACAAGGACGGCGCGACCCTGAGGTTCGAGGTCCAGCACACCGACCTCCTCCACGACGAGCACGTTCGCGGCATCGTGCTCAATTGCCGCGACGTCAGCGAGCGCAAGGCTTTCGAGGAGCAGCTCGCTCACCAGGCGTTCCACGACCCGGTAACGAAGCTCGCCAACCGTGCGTTGTTCTCCGACCGAGTCGAGCACGCCCTGATGCGCACGCAGCGCGGCGTGCACGAGATCGCCGTCATGTTCATCGACCTCGACGACTTCAAGACCGTGAACGACAGCCTGGGTCACGCGGCCGGGGACGAGGTCTTGCAAGAGGTCGGCCGCCGGCTGAAGATCGCCGTCCGCCCGGGTGACACCGTCGCACGCTTCGGAGGAGACGAGTTCGCTGTCCTGCTCGACGGAGTGGCTGGCTCGTCGGACGCTGCCGATGCCGCGGCGCGAATCCTGCGAGCGCTCGACCTCCCGATCGAGATCGAGGGCAAGAATGTGTTTCCACGGGCGAGCGTTGGGATCTGCCTGGTTGGAGAGGACATCGAGACGCCGGAGGCGTCTGAGCTCCTGCGCAATGCCGACGTCGCGATGTACATGGCCAAGCGCGACAGCAAGGGCAGCTACCGCGTCTTCGAGCCGACGATGCACGAGCGCGTTGTCGAACGACTAGAGCTCCGATCGGATCTGCAGCACGCGCTGACCATGGATCAGCTCGAGTTGCACTACCAGCCGGTCGTGAGGCTCTCCGACCGCGAGATTCTCGGAGTCGAGGCGCTCGTGCGCTGGAACCATCCCACGCGCGGCACGATTCCGCCGATTCAGTTCATACCGGTAGCCGAGGAGACAGGCCTGATCATCCCGATGGGGCGCTGGATCCTCGAAACGGCCTGCCGCGAAGGCGCTCGTCTCCAGGAGTCCTTCCCGCGGACCGCGCCGTTGACGATGAGCGTGAACCTCTCGGTCAGGCAGCTGCAGTCCGAAACGCTCGTGGCGGACGTGCGCCAGGCGCTCGAAGTCACGGGGCTGCCGGCGGCGGCACTGGTTCTGGAGATCACCGAGTCGCTGATGCTCACCGACACCGACTTCGCCATGATGCAGCTCCACGAGCTCAAGGGGCTCGGCATCCGGCTTGCGATGGACGACTTCGGAACCGGCTACTCGTCACTCAGCTATCTGAGTCGATTCCCCGTCGACATTCTCAAAATGGACAGATCGTTCGTCGGGGCCGAGGAGAACAGCACCCTGACGTCGGCGATCATCGCGCTCGGCACGAGCCTCTCGCTCGAGGTCGTCGCGGAGGGAATCGAGCTTCCCGAGCAGGCCAGCTCGCTCGAAGAGCTCGGGTGCGAGCTCGGGCAGGGATTCCTCTTCGCACGACCGATGGATTCGGGTGCGTTGACGAAGTTCCTCACGGTTGCCGGCGCGTCGACTCAGGAAGACGTCGAGTCGTCAGCAGCCTCCAATGCAGCATAGTCACGAAGCGCTCGACCGTACGGGAGGGATTGGTCGCGGCAATCTGTTGTCGCCGCTGAGACACCGCGACTTCCGGATCCTCTGGACGGGGATGACGATTTCGCTTGTCGGCGACGGCATCTTCCTCATCGCGATCGCGTGGGAGAGCTACTCGCTCTGGAACGCGCCTGCGGCACTGTCGATCGTTGGCATCGGCATGACGATTCCGACGATTGCCTTCCTGCTTGTCGGCGGCGTCGTCAGCGACCGGCGCGACCGGCGGGTCGTCATGGCCTGGGCAGACGGTCTTCGCGCCGTCGCCGTCGCCGTCCTCGCGGCTCTCGTCCTGATGAGCGCCCTGCGCTTCTGGGAGCTCGTCGTCCTCGTCGCTTTCTACGGAATCGGCACCGCCTTCTTCACGCCGTCATTCGACGCGATCTTGCCGGAACTGCTGCCGAAGTCGGATCTGCCGGCGGCCAACGCGCTCGACCAATTCGTGCGCCCAATCGCCATGAGGCTCGTGGGTCCCGTTGCAGGTGGCGCCCTGGTGGCTGCGTCGGCGGGCATCGCCTTCGCGATCGACGCCGCCTCGTTCACAGCCTGCCTCGTGGCCGTGCTGGCGATGCCGCGGCGCGCGGGTCGTCGCGTCGAGATCGAGTCGTCCAACGTTGCTGCACTCAAGGAAGGCCTCCGCTTCGTTCGTCAGCGTGTGTGGCTGTGGGGCACGCTTCTCTCCGCGGCGATCGCCTACCTGGTCTTCCTCGGTCCAGTCGAGGTGCTTCTCCCTTACCTCGTGAAGAACGAGCTGCACGCGTCCGCCGGCACGCTCGGCCTCGTGTTGGCGGCCGGCGGTCTCGGGGCCGTCGGCGGCGCGGCGTTCATGGGACACCGCGGTCATCCGCGCAGAGACGTCACGGTCATGTACATGACCTGGACGATCGCGACGCTCGTGATCGCGGGATACGGGATCGCCAACGCGACGTGGGAGTTGATGCTCGTCTGCCTCGTCTTCAACGGACTCGAGGCCGCGGGCACGATCGTCTGGGCAACGATCAAGCAGCACCACGTTCCCGGCTCGATGCTGGGCCGGGTCTCGAGCCTCGACTGGCTGATCTCGATCGGCCTGCTGCCACTCTCGTTCGCTCTGACGGCGCCCGTCGCGGCGGTCTTCGGCGCGCGTGCGACCCTCGTCGGAGCGGCGGCACTCGGTGGCGCCGTGACCCTCGGTGCGTTCTTCCTGCCGGGAATGCGGGCGATCGAGCGGACAGGCGGCCGCCGACAGGGCCCGTGGCACGTTCCGGTGGATGTCACCGACTAACCTCTTCGCACGGCCCACGAACACGAACACCGGCTGGCGACCGACCGCCGAGCGCTGACGATCGCGCTCCTGCTCGTTGTGCTCCTGATCGGGGCGGAGATCGTCGCCGGGACGATCGGCCACTCGCTCGCGCTCCTCGCCGACGCGGGTCACCTGCTCACCGACGCAGCCGCGCTCGCGTTCGCGCTGGTCGCGTCGGCGGTGGCCGCGCGCCCAGCAGCCGGACGCTGGACGTTTGGCTACTCGCGCCTAGAGATCCTGGCCGCCCAGGCCAACGGGATCACGCTCGGCCTGATCGCACTCTGGGTCGTCTGGTCGGCGGTGCACCGTCTAGTCGATCCGAGTGACGTCCGCGGCGGTCTCGTGCTCGCGGTTGCCCTCGGCGGTGTCGCGGCGAGTGTCGCCGCGAGCCTCGTCCTGGCGCGGGCCAGCCGCGAGAGCCTCAACGTTCGGGGTGCGTTTCTGCACGTCTTGACGGATGTCGCGGCCTTCGGAGCTGCCGCGCTCGCCGGTGGGCTCATCCTGGCGACAGGGTGGGACCGTTTTGACCCGATCGCGAGCCTCGCAGTGGCTGCCCTCATGCTCTGGTCGAGCGTGCAGCTCCTCCGTGAGTCGACGCTCATCTTTCTCGAGCAGGCGCCGCGGGACACCGATCCCGACGCGATCGGGCACGCGCTCGTGGCGGAGCAGGACGTGGTCGAGGTGCACGACCTGCACGTGTGGACGGTGACGAGCGGCTTTCCGGCGCTCTCCGCCCATGTCCTGGTCACGCCCGATGCGGACTGCCATGCCGCACGCCGACGGCTCGAGCTGATGCTGTCGGACCGTTTCGGCCTGACGCACACGACGCTGCAGGTCGAGCATGCCGAGCCCGCAACCGCAACGGTCGAGCTGGGCGAAGCGGTTGCGCGCCGCGGTCCGCTCGGCCGTTAGGCTCTCGCGGTGCCCAGCCTGGAAGGAAAGTCGGCGGTCGTCACCGGCGCGTCCAGCGGCATCGGCGCGGCGACGGCGCTCGTCCTCGCTCGCGAGGGAGCAGGCGTTGTCGGCGGAGCGCGCCGCGTCGAGCGGATTCAGCCGCCGGCAGTAGCTCTGGAACTGGACGTGACCAATCCGGGCAGCTGCGAACGCTTTCTGCAAGCGGCGATCGACGAGCTGGCCGCGGTCGACATCCTCGTCAACGCCGCCGGCCTCGCGCTCGGGCGGGATCTCTTCGACGAGAGCACGGAAGACGACGAGCGCACGGTTCTGGAGACCAACGTGAACGGCCTGATCCGCATGACCCGCCTCTTTCTCCCACACATCCGCGACGGGGGTTACATCGTCAACATCGGCTCGATCGCCGGCAGGCAGGCGTACGAGAAAGCGGCGGTCTACGTGGCCTCGAAGTTCGCGGTGCGTGGCTTCACGTACGCGTTGCGCGAAGACCTACTCGGCCGCCCGATCCACATCACGACCGTCGATGCAGGCCTCGTCGAGTCGGAGTTCTCCCGCGTCCGCTTCCGAGGCGACGCGGAGACGGCCGGCAAGGTCTACGAGGGCGTCGACGCGATGACGCCTGAGGACATCGCGGACTGCATCCGGTTCGCGGTGACTCGGCCGCCGCACATGAATGTGGACGAGATCGTCGTCAAGGCGCTTGCGCAGTCCTCCGGGGGGCGCATAGTTCGTACTGAGACCTGATGCCCGGACAGCTGCGAATCCTCGAAGGCGCGACCTTCTGTATCTGCGATGAGGTCGGCGACCTCCACCACCAGGGCGAAGGGCTCTTCTCCGAGGACACACGTTTTCTCTCGCGCTTCAAGCTGACGATCAACGGCCATCGTCCACTCCTGCTCTCCTCGGACAAGATCGAGTACTTCTCCGCCGCGTTCTTCATGCGCAACCCGCTCTCGGGCGGCCTCGACCAGGACGTTCTGTCGATCCGTCGCGAACGCTTCGTCGGCGAAGGGATGCAGGATTCCTTCGCCGTCCAGAACGAGGGCATGAAGCCGGTCGAGTTCGATCTCGAGCTCGAGGTGGGCACGGATTTCGCAGACATCTTTGCCGTGAAGGACTACGACTTTGCGCTCGGGGACCCGTTGCGCGCGAAGCCGTTGCCCGAGCCGAGGCCCAATGAGTACGACGAGGAGCGCAACCAGTTCCTGATCTCGGACAACGGCGATGCGCCGGTGAAGACACAGGTGATCTTCTCGCAGCGCGGAGAGGTCGACGGCTCCACGGTGAAGTTCCGTCTCACTCTCGAGCCGAGAGAGAGGTGGAACCTGGACGTCGAGGTGATTCCGCTGCCTGACGGCGAGCTCGTCACTCCTCGCTTCGCGCAGCGTCGGTTCGGTGAAGAGGTTGGCCGGGTCCGCGACTCCCTCGCCGCCTGGCAGTTGCGCGTGCCTCAGCTCCGCACGAGCTGGGATGCGCTGGGTCACTCGTTCGGACAGTCGGTGTCGGACCTCGCGTCGCTGAGGATGCAGTCCGACGGTTCCGGGATCGGAAAGCTTCCCGGTGCCGGCGTCCCGTGGTTCATGACGGTCTTCGGCCGGGACACGATCATCACCTGCCTGCAGACACTCGTCTTCGGTCCGGAGCTTGCGCGCACGGCGCTCGGGGTGCTGGCCGAGCTCCAGGCGAAGGAGGACGATCCCACGATCGATGCGGAGCCGGGCAAGATCGTGCACGAAGTGCGGCACGGAAAAGCAGCCCGCACGTGGTTCGAGCGGTACTACGGCACGGTCGACGCGACGCCCCTCTACCTCATCCTGCTCTCCGAGGTGTGGCGCTGGACGGACGACGCGGCGCTCGTGCGGGATCTCAAGGGGCCGGCGATGCTGGCGCTCGACTGGATCGACAAGTACGGCGACCGGGACGGCGACGGTTTCGTCGAGTACGAACGTCGCACCGAGCGCGGCCTCGACAACCAGTCGTGGAAGGACTCGTGGGATTCGCAGCGCTTCCACGACGGCAGCCTCGCGAAAGTGCCGATTGCGCCCTGTGAGGTGCAGGGCTACGTCTACGACGCGAAGCGGCGCGTCGCCGAGCTTGCGCGCGACGTGTGGCGCGACCGCGAGCTCGCGATCCGGTTGGAACGAGAGGCGGAGGAGCTGCGGCAGCGTTTCGACGAGGCGTTCTGGGTCGAGGAGCGCGGCGGGTACTACGCGCTCGCGCTCGACGCCGAGAAGCGAAAGGTCGATTCCCTCTGCTCGAACATCGGCCACCTCCTGTGGAGCGGCATCGTCGCGCCGAACCGTGTCGATGCCGTCGTCGACCAGCTGATGGGAGACGAGCTCTGGTCGGGCTGGGGCGTGCGGACGATGTCGACCGGCGACGCGGGCTACAACCCGCTCTCGTACCACAACGGCACGGTCTGGCCGCACGACAATTCTCTGATCGCCGCCGGTCTGGCTCGCTACGCGCGCTGGCCGGAAGCTCAGCGCATCACGCAGCGGATGCTCACGGCGGCGCAGCACTTCAGCTACCAGCTGCCGGAGGTCTTCGCCGGCATGCGCCGCTCCGAGACGCCCTTCCCGATCGCCTATCCGACGGCTGCTCGCCCGCAGGCGTGGGCAGCGGGAACGCCGGTGCTTCTGCTGCAGCTGCTGCTCGGCCTGCAGCCGGATCGGCGGCGCCATGCCCTCCAGACGGTTGCGCCCTTGGAGCTCCCATCCTGGGCCGGGACGATCAGGCTCTCGGGCATCCGGGCGTTCGACCGGCTCTGGGACGCGCGCCTCGAAGACGGCAGAGTGCGGGTCGAAGAGGCATGATCGACTCGCTGAAGGTCGCGATCCTCGCGCCGGTGTGGTTCGCGGTTCCGCCGATCGGCTACGGAGGCATCGAATGGATCGTGTGGCTCCTCGCCGACGGGCTCGTCGATGCGGGCCACGACGTCACGCTGTTCGCCTCGGGCGACTCGCGCACGAAGGCGAAGCTTGCTGCCGTGTTCCCGGAGGCGCCGAGCCGGCAGATCGGCCGCACGTACTGGGAGCTGAACCACGCGCTGTCGTGCTTCGGCCGGGCCGACGACTTCGACATCATCAACGATCACACCGGGATGCTCGGCGCGACCCTTGGCGCGACGACGTCAACCCCGGTCGTCCACACCGTGCACGGGCCTCTCGACGGCGCGCCCGGCGAGATCTACGAGAAGGTTGCTCGCGTCGCGCCTAAGGTCGGACTGATCTCGATCTCGATGAACCAGCGCAAGCCGAAGCCCGACCTGAACTGGATCGCCAACTGTCCGAACGCGCTCGACTTCTCGGTGTATCCGGTCAAGCCGCATCGGGGTGAGTACCTGCTCTTCCTCGGCCGGATGAGCCCGGACAAGGGAGCGCACCGAGCGGTTGCGGTTGCGATGGAGACGGGCCTGCCGCTCAAGCTCGCGGGCAAGATGCAGGAGCCGAAAGAGCGCGAGTACTTCAAGGAGCTCGTCGAGCCTCACCTCGTGGACGGCATCGAGTACCTCGGCGAGGTGACCCACGGCGAGAAGGTGGAACTGCTGCAGAACGCGCGCGCGACGCTCTTCCCGATCGAATGGGAGGAACCGTTCGGCCTCGTCATGATCGAGTCGATGGCGTGCGGAACGCCGGTGATCGCGACGCGCTGGGGTGCGGTACCCGAGGTGATCGAGCAAGGTCGCAGCGGCATCATCGTCGACCACTACAAGCAGATGGCCGACGCGCTCTCGGCAGCGGACGACCTCGACCCATTCGAGCTGCGCCGTTATGTCGAAGAGGAGTTCTCGCCTGAGCGAATGGTGCGTGACTACGTGGGGGCGTACGAAAAGGCGATCGGCTAGCGAAGCGGCCCTGCTCCGGACCAGCCGTGCCAGCGCTCGGGCTCGAGCCACGCGCTGACGCGCCTTGAGTCCCGGCGCCGAAATGGGCTACCGGTGTAGCGAACGGCGAGCCGGTCGATGTCGGCGAGATCGGGATCGTCCTCGATCGAGACGACGCGGCCGAGCAGGCTCACGTGGCTGTACCAGCTGCCCTCGTCGAGGACGGTCAACGCAGCGCGCGGGTCGCGGCGCATGAACCGTAGGCGGAGACGGCTCTCGTCCATGTTCAGCAGCACGCGCCCGTCCTCCCAGTCGTACCACGTGGGGACGGTGTGAGGAGACCCGTCCGGGCGGAGTGTCGCAACCACCGCGGGGTTCGGGCGCGACAGGAAGTCGCCGAGTTCGGGAGGAACGGGGACGGCCGGCACGCGCGAAGCCTACGAAGCGGCGATTGCCGGCGCCAGTTCGGGCTCGAGTCGGACCGGCTCGAGCCGGAAGGCCCGCACGTCGCGGACCGAGATCACGATCAGGGTCGTCACGACGACCCAGACGACACCGATCCAGAGCGATGTCGACATGCCGATCACGCTCGCGACGGGCCCGGCGATCGCGTACCCCGCGGGCAGGAAGGCCATTGCGCCCATCCAGTTGTAGGCACTGACGCGGGCCAGCTTCTCGGGAGCGATCGCTTGCTGGAGAGCCGTATCCCAGATCACCGTCCCGAAGGAGAACGCAAAGCCGGCGAGCACCGCCGCGGCGCCGATTGCGAGCGCCGGAGCGTGAAGCGCCAAGAGGGCGCACTGCAGTCCGGTCGTGATGAAGAGCGCCCCGATCGAGGTCATAGCACGGCGCGGCCGCAGGCGGAGCCCGGCAAGACCGCCGGCCAGAGCTCCGAGCGCCTCTCCGGTCACCACGATCGCCCACGCCGTGGCGCCGCCCAATGAGTTTTTCGCGATGTACGGCCCGAGCACGAAGAAGGGCGCGTACGTAACGAGAAAGTACAGGGAGATCCAGCCGGTGAGCAGCCAGATCCAGGTGTGCTCCGTGAAGGCCTGCCAGCCCTCGCGGAGCTCGACCAGGAAGTTCGGGGCAGCTGCACTCCGAGCTCGACTGGGCAGACGGATTCGGCTGAGCAGGAGCGCACTCGTCGCATACGTCGCACCGTCGACCAGCAGCGCGTAACCGCTCCCGATCGTCGCCACGATCGCGCCGCCCGCTGCAGCACCGACCGGAAAGGCGAGATAGCGCGAGATGCTCATGAACGCATTGGCCTGCTGGAGCAGGGCCGGCCGGACCGTCTCGGGCACGAGTCCCGTCGAGGCGGGCGAATAGAACGCGGTCGCCGCGCCACCGAATGCCTGCAAGGCGAAGATCTCCCAGATCCGGGCGTGCCCGCTGACGAGCAGAGCGCCTATTCCTGCGCGAATGACGAAGTTCGCCGAGTCCGAAGACAGCATCACGAGGCGTCGAGGGAGACGATCGGCGACCACGCCACCGATCAGCAGCGTGGAGATCTGGGCCAGCGTCCAGCAGGCGAATGCGATTCCGACGTCTGTTGCCGAGTCCGTCAGATCGAGGACGGCGAAGGCAACTGCGATCGGCGCGAGATTCGTGCCGAAGAACGAGATCGTTCGCGCACCGGCGAGCAGGCGGAAGTTGCGCTCGCGCAGCGGGCCGAAGTCACGAGGCACGGCGCTGCTCCCAGTAGCGTTCGAGCCCGGCATAGGACTGCCAGAACGGCATTGCCCGCTCGTAGATCTCGGCGTCGCCACCACTTGCGGTCACGTCCTTCCGAACCGACGCGCTGAACTGCTCCTCCGTTACACCCTCTCCGGCCCGACGCGTCCAGTCTGCTAGCCGCTGCCTGAGCTCGGCGAGGTGAGGCCCGGGATCATCTGCGACGCCGAAGTGCACGAGCGCCAGCCTGCTCGGCCGTCGCTTCTCGATCTCGTCGATCGTCCCGAACCACTCGTCGAGGTCGAAGTCCGGCGGAGGCGTCGGCGGCAGGACGGTTCGATCGGGCTGAAGGCGCACACCCGCCGCGTCGCCTGCGTACAGGGTGCCGTCGCCGGCGAGATAACAGACGTGGTGGCTCGCGTGCCCCGGCGAGGGGAAGCACTCCAGTCCGAGCACCTTCGTTCCGACGACTCGGATGTTCTCCTGCGGGACCGGCGCGAGCTCTCCCCAGAGCGTGTCGAACGTGTCGCCGTAGAGTCGTCGCGCGCTCGCCTCGAGCCGCGTCGGATCTGACAGGTGCGGCGCCCCTATTTCGGAGACATGGACCTGCAGCGCAGGATGCTCGCGCACGAGGACACCGGCAGCGCCGGCGTGATCGAGATGGATGTGCGAGAGGAGGAGGTGTCGCAGGTCGCGGAGCTCGAGGCCGTGCTGGTGCAACACCGAATGCAGGCGGGGGACGCACGACGACGGCCCGCAGTCGTAGAGCGCCGGACCGTCGTCGGTCTCTAGGACGTACGACGCGATGACGCGCTCTGCGCCCTGGAAGTGGAGGTCGAGAGGATGCGTCAGACCGAGGTGGAGCCCCGGCGCCTTCGTCGCAGCAGGATCAGCGCGCCTGCTGCGAGAGCGACGCCGGCGCCGGCGCCCGCCGCCACGCCGATCTTGCGCTCGGCACGGGTTCGATTCGCGGGCGCGCGCGGGGGCAGGCCGGCCTTTACGAGCATCCGTCTTAGCTCGGTGGTGCCTCGATACCAGCCGCCCGGCGTCGATTGCGTGCCCCAGAACCTCTGAGCCGGCGCCATGTAGGTGACCGGGACCTTGAGCGCGTAGGGGTAGAGATCCTGGCGAAGCGTGGAATCCCCGTTCGGTCCGCCCGGGACGGTGTAGGTCACCTGGTAGCGCGGGCCGAGCCCGCCGACCGGACGCGATGTCGTCGCAGCCGGTGTAGCACCGAAGGCTTGCGCGAAGTAGCCGCCCTCGCTGACGAGGATGCCGAGGGCGGTGTCGTTCCCGCCTTCCCCGTAGCCCTCGATGCTGAGCAAATGTCTCAACCCGGGACCGAAGATCGTTGCCGCGGACGGCCCCTTCGCAGTCGCCGCAGCAGGGAACGACAGCAGGGCGGTAAGCGCCGCCGCAAGCAGAAGTAGACGTCTCATGGTCGCTCCTTGGTCGTTTGACCTGCTACACCGTCCGGACGGAATGGGTTCCGGCGGCGACCTTGGCGAACGCCGCCTCGAGATCCACCAGGAGATCCTCGGCGGACTCCAAGCCGACGGAGAGCCGGATGAGGTTCCGCGGCGCGGCGAACGGCCCCTCCGCAGTGGAGGCGTGCGTCATGCGCGCCGGCAACTCGATGAGACTCTCGACGCCGCCGAGCGATTCCGCGAGTTTGAAGATCTTCGTGCTTGCGACGAAAGCGGCGGCCTCCTCCTCCGACTCTGCCAGGAACGAGATCATCCCGCCAAAGTCGCGCATCTGCTTTGCAGCGATCGCGTGGCCTGGGTGTCGGGGCAGTCCGGGATACAGAACCTGCTCGACACGCGGATGGCGCTCGAGAAAGCCGGAGATCGCATGAGCGTTGTGGCAGTGCTGACGCATGCGTACGGCCAGCGTCTTGATCCCGCGCAGCACGAGCCAGCAGTCCAGCGGCCCGGGGACGGCCCCGAGCGACTTCTGCAGGAAGAGCAGCCGCTCCGCGATCGTGGGATCGTTCGTCGCAGCGAAGCCACCGACGACGTCCGAGTGTCCACCGAGGTACTTGGTCGTCGAATGTACGACGATATCCGCGCCTAGCTCGAGCGGCCGCTGTAGATAGGGCGTTGCAAAGGTGTTGTCGACCACGAGGATCGCGCCTGCGGCATGCGCAGCTTCTGCCGCCTTCTCGATGTCGACGATGTTCAACATCGGATTCGAGGGCGTCTCGATCCAAACGATCCGCGTGCGCTCGTCGAGATGGGAGCCGAGTTCGTCGAACTCGGCCGCGGGCAGATAGTCGAAGACGTATCCCTTCGGCTCGTAGACCTGCGTGGTCATCCTGTAGACGCCGCCGTAGACGTCCGCAATCAGCACCATGCGGTCGCCCGGATTGAGCAGGTGCATGATCGTCGTGACGGCGCCGAGTCCCGACGCGAAGGCGACTCCATGCTCGGCCGACTCGAGCGAGGCGAGGCACTGCTGCAGCGCAGTGCGAGTTGGATTCGCGACTCGGGAGTAGTCGTAGCCCTTGTGCTCGCCGACCGCGTCCTGCACGTACGTCGACGTCAGGTAGATCGGCGTGGTGAGCGCGCCCGTCGTCGGATCCGGCTCCTGGCCTTCGTGGATGGCTCGAGTCTCGAAGTCCATCGGCCCCCGATTCTACGGATGGGGCCCGGGCTAGGCAGCCACGGATAGTGCGCGTTTCGCGGCTCGCTCTTCCTGCCGTGCCGTGATGCGGAGAATCACGACGATGGCGAGGACCGCGGCGGCGATGTCGATCGCATCGCCGATGAGGTAGGCGGCCGTCGAGTGCCGCAAGCCGTCGGCGGTGTCGTTGTGGAACGCCATGCGGGCCCCGATCTGGCTGATGAAGTTGGAGACGATCCAGCAGGCCCACCACAAGGCCAGCACGCCCCACAAGGGAGTGCTCTTCGACGGAGCCTGGTCCGGGCGATCGGGATCGCTCGCCCGCCAGATCTCGTTCGCGATCTGCTTCGGCCGCCAGAGGCTCAGGATCGGCACGAACCAGGCCCAGCCTGCCCACTTTTCGGTGAAGTCGCGCGTGCCACCGAGTGCGTCGACGTTGCGGTATGCCTGCAGGAACCAGCGGATGAAGAAGAACGCTCCGAAGATGAGGGCGAGGATCTGCAGCAAGGCGATCGCCGACTGCCGGTTGTCGGACGTGGTGGCTTCCGCGAGCGTGTAGCTCCCTCCGTTGACGATCCGGCCGAGAAGGTCGTAGCGGGCCCAGTCGGCCCAGACGGCGACGACGTCGAGGACTGCGACCGCAACGAGCGCGATGATCGCCCCCGTTGCCCGCTGGCTCAGCGGCCGGAACTCCACGCTCGTCTTATAGCGCCGCCTTCGGCTGTCCGATCCGCTTCGCTCCGACGAACGCCGCAAGGTCGTTCAGAGGCTTCTGCACGGAAACCGGCCTGGCGTCGTCCTGCCACCAGATGCCGTTGACCTGCAGCACGCCCGTCTTGCGGTCGAGCGCCGGTTCGATTCGTCCGATCAGGCGGTCGCCGCGAAGGATGGGGAGGACGTAGTAGCCGTACTCGCGCTTGGCTTTGGGAACGTACATCTCCAGTCGGTAGCGAAAGTTCCACAACGCCTCCGCACGGTCGCGGTCATGGATGAGTCGGTCGAAGGGCGAGAGAAACGTCACCCGCCTCGGCACCGGCCCATCCTCGGCGTCGGGATGCGCACGCCAGCCCCCGTTCTCGAGCCTCACGCCGAGTGCACGAAAGCGCTTCTCTTCGAGAAGCCGTTCGGCTTCGAGCCAAGGCACGCTCTCGACCTCCGGATACCACCGCTCAGCCAGGTCCCACAGCCGCTGGCTGCCTCGGCGTCCGACGATCGCGACGACGCCGCGGCGCTCGAGCAGCTCGAGCATGAGGGTCACCTTGCGGCTTCCCCACCAGGCGTGCGCGTCTCGGGACACCATTAGATCGGCCTCGATCTCGCGCGAGAGCAACGGTCCGCGCTCCTCGAGCTCGCGCAACAGGTGACGTTTGAAGCGCGCGTTCGTGCGCAGGAACTCAGCTCCTCGCTGCTCGAACTTGTACTTGCCCCGCCGGCGGCGCATGCGCGCGCGGATGAGCGGGAAGTCCTCGATCGGCCAGATGAATGCGCCCCACTCAAAGAGCTTGCGCTCTTCCCAGAGCAATCGGTCGAGCTCGGCCGAGTCGTAGGCTCCGAGGCGGCTCCACAGGACGAGCCGTTGCGGGGGTGCCACCGCCGAGATCGGGTCGATCTGGAGGAAGCCGAGCCGGCGGACTGTCTCGAGCAGGCCGTCGGCGCTGCCGTCGAGTACCTGAGCTCGGACGGCGATCCGGCGCGCCTGTGCGAGGCTGACTGCGGTGGATTTCAAGGACTTCGCACTTTCACAGTTGCCCGAGCCGCCACGTCGCGTGCTCGAGGTTGGCTGCGGCCACGAAGGAGGTGTAGCTCCCGCCCTGGCGGCTGCGGGCCACCAAGTCCTGGCGATCGACCCGAACGCTCCCGCAGGTCCCCTCTACAGAAGGGTGACGATCGAGAAGTTCGAGGATCCGGGGTCCTTCGACGCGGTCGTGGCCGGCCTCGCCCTGCATCACATCAGCCCGTTGGCGTCTGTGCTCGACAAGCTGGTGGCGCTTGCGCCGCAGCTCATCCTCGACGAGTTCGCCTGGAACCACATGGACGAGCCCACGATCGACTGGTACGAGTCTCAGCACAAGGTGCTCGTGGCGGCCGGACACGAGCCTAAGGGCCCCTCCGCTCTGTCGGAGTGGCGCGCACGCCATTCCGGCCTCCACTCCTACGAGACGCTCCGCACAGAGATCGATGCGCGCTACGACGTGCGGCACTTCGAGTGGCGTCCGTACTTCTATCGCTGGCTCGAGGGGCCGGCGACCGAGTCGCTCGAGGCCGGTCTCATCGCCGCCGGTGCGATCCGTCCGATTGGGTTCCGCTACGCGGGCGTGAGGAGAGAAACAGAACGCTCACCGGCAGAGTCCCTGTAATCGGGGCCGAGCCTCTCTTCGAGAACGCGCGTCAGTTCGCCACTGGCAGCGAGCTCCTCGGTGATGTCGGCACCGCCGATCAACTCGCCCTTGACGAAGATCTGTGGGATCGTCGGCCAGCCCGAGATCTCGGACAGCTCCTGTCGAATCGCCGGATCCGCGAGGACATCGATGCCTGTGACCGGAGCGCCCGCTTCGCGGAGGGCTCGCAACGCCCGGTCGGAGTTGCCACACATGATGAGCTGCGGCGTCCCCTTCATGAAGACGGCGACGGGCTCGTTCTGGATCACGTCCTGGATTCGCTGGCGTAGCTCGCTCATTCGCTCCCTTTCGTCTTGATTCGCAGTTCGTGAATGGTGCCGTCTCGCAGCGGCTCGGCGAGCGCCTCGTTCACGAGGCGGTGCTGGTCGAGCAGAGACAGGCCCGCGAAGCGCGGGCTCGAGACCGTCACCTGAAAATGGTCGCCGCCACCGGTGCGGTCCTCGACGCGCAGCTCCGTCGCGTCCGGGAACGCGTGCTCGAGCAGAGACTGGAGCGGCTGAGTGGACACGCCTTCCATGCTAGTGCCCTCCCAGCAATACATGTCGGCTTCTGGCCCGCGATCACGCGGCGCCAGAGTCCACCCTCGTCCTTACCAAGGCTTGTCCAGCCTTGGCTGCGGCCGAGTGCGGCCCCTGGCTTGGTGCTCGCGACCCAGAAGCTCGACGGCATTACTGGAAGGGCACTAGCCACGCTGGTGTGCCAGGTAGTCGAGGAGGTCGGAGCGCGTCAGGACCCCGATCGGCTTCCCTTTGCTGGCGATGACGAGGGCGTTCGTGCGGCCGGTCAGGGTTGCGAACACCTCGTCGAGCGTGACGTCGCTCTCGACTGCGGCAAGTGGCGGCTGCATCGCGGTCGCCACGTCTTCGTGGAGCGCGTCGGGATTCTTGAAGACGCGGTCGAGGAGATCGCGATCCTGGAGCGATCCGATCACGTCGGCAAGCGATTGAACATCTCCGTCTCGCACGACTGGAAGCTGCGAGATGGAGTACTGCTGCATGATGTCGATGGCCTCTCCGACCTTCTGGTGCGCGGCAATCGTGATCAGCGCCGGCACCGCGATCTCCTCGAGGCGCTTCGAACGCAGCAGCTCCGAGACCGTGGGAGCCGGCGCGCGGCGCTCGACGAAGCCGTGCTCCAGCATCCAGTTGTCGTCGTAGAACTTCGACATGTACGACCGCCCCGAGTCGGGGATCATCGTCAGGATCTTTGCGCCGGGCCCGAAGCGCTTCGCGATCTCGAGTGCTGCCCAGACCGTCGTTCCGCCGGAGCCGCCGACGAGGAGCCCTTCCTCGCGCGCGAGCCGGCGCGACGTCAGGAACGAGTCGCGGTCGGACACGCGCACCCATTCGTCGACGACCGACGGATCCATGGTCTTCGGCCAGGTGTCCTTGCCGATCCCCTCGACGAGGTACGGATGGACGTCGCGCTCTTCTTGTGCCGTGTACACGGAACCTTCCGGGTCGGCGCCGACGATCAGAACGTCCGGCTGGTGCTCCTTGAAGTAGCGGCCGACGCCGGAGATCGTCCCGCCGGTGCCGACGGAGATGACGATGGCGTCGATCTCGCCGCCGGTCTGTTCGAAGATCTCCGGGCCCGTATGGAGGTAGTGGGCCTCCGGGTTCGACATGTTCGAGTACTGGTCCGGCTTGAAGCCGCCGGGAATCTCCTCGGCGAGGCGGTCGGAGACCGAGTAGTACGACTCCGGTGAGTCAGGGGGGACCGCGGTCGGGCAGATCACGACCTCGGCGCCGTAGGCCCGCAGCATCGAGATCTTCTCCTGGCTCATCTTGTCCGGCATGACGAAGATGCAGCGGTACCCCTTCTTCGCCGCCGCGATCGCGAGACCGACGCCGGTGTTGCCGGAGGTCGGCTCGACGATCGTGCCGCCGGGTTTGAGCTTTCCTTCGGCCTCGGCCTTCTCGATCATGGCCAGGCCGATCCGGTCCTTCACCGATCCACCGGGGTTGAGGTACTCGAGCTTGGCGAGGATCTCCGGCTCGACGCCGCGGCCGACCAAGTCGAGGCGGACGATCGGCGTGTTGCCGACGAGCTCGAGGACGGTGGGGTAGTCGCGGGCCATCGGCGAGAAGCGTATTCCGCCGGCGGAGCCGCCGCGTCGGGCCCCGGAACGGCAAGGGTCTGACCCCAGCCCTTAGCGTCACGTCTCGAACGGCAAGGGTCTGACCCCAGCCTCTTAGGCGTCGCTAGTGCCTGAAATGGCGGCGACCGGTCAGCACCATCGTGGCGCCGGCGGCACGCACCGCGTCGGTCACCTCCGCGTCTCGCTTCGACCCGCCCGGCTGGATGATCCCCGTGACGCCGGCTCCCAGCGCAGCCTGCGGGCCGTCGGCAAAGGGGAAGAACGCATCGGAGGCGAGCACCGCACCGCGTACGTCATGACCGTGCTCCCGCGCCTTGTCGAGTGCGATCCTCACCGAATCGACGCGGCTCGTCTGGCCGCCGCCGATGCCGATCGTCGCGAGATCCTTCGCGAGGACAATCGCGTTCGAACCCACGTGCTTGCACACACGCCAGGCGAAGACGAGGTCCCCCCAGCAGGATTCGTCGGGCTCCCCGCAGGCGACCTCCATCGTCTCGCGGTCGTCGATGTCCCAGTCGCGATCCTGTACGAGCAGGCCGCCCAGGACTCGCTTGAAATCGCGCTCCCCTCGCGGGAACCCACGGCGCTCGCGATCGCGCAAGATCCGGATCGCCTCCTTCCGCTGCAGCGCCTCGAGAGCGCGCTCGTCGTAGTCAGGCGCGAACAGCACGTCGATGAACCGCTCCGCGAGCGCTTCGCCGAGCTCGGCCGAGATCGGGCGGTTGACCGCACAGACCATCCCGAAGGCGGAGACCGGATCGGACGCCAACGCGCGCTCGTACGCCTCCTCGATCCTGCCCGCGACGGCGACGCCGCACGGATTCGCATGCTTGATGATCGCGCACGCCGGCAGCGCGAACTCCCGGAGCAGCAGGCGCGCCGCGGAGAGGTCGAGCAGGTTGATCAGCGACAGCTCCTTCCCGTGCAGATGCTCGACACGGGACAGGAGATGGACGCGCGCACCCTGCTCGGCGTAGTAGGCGCCGCGCTGATGCGGGTTCTCGCCGTAGCGGAGGGCGGTCACCTTCGTGAACGCGGTCACGAGGGTTTCCGGAAACGCCTCGACGTCGCCGAACCAGTGTGCGATCGCCGCCTCGTACGCCGCGGTCGTCGCAAAGGCCTCGGCCGCCAGAGCTCGTCGTGTCGCGAGCGTGAGGTCGCCTTTCTCCCTCAGTTCGGCGAGGACTGGCCCGTACCGCTCCGGCCGGCAGACCGGGGCGACGTGCGCAAAGTTCTTCGCGGCGCCACGCAGCATCGACGGTCCGCCGACGTCGATCATCTCGACCGCTTCCTCCTCGCGCACGCCATAGCGGCCGGCCACTTCGCTGAAGGGATAGAGGTTGACGCAGACGAGATCGAAGGGCCGGATGTCGTGGTCGTCGAGCGTGGTGACGTCGTCGGCGTGGTCGCGGCGGGCGAGGATCGCCGCGTGGATGTTGGGATGGAGCGTCTTGACCCGGCCGCCGAGCATCTCTGCGACACCCGTCAGCTCCTCGACCCGTTCGACGTCGAGCCCGACCTCGTTCTCCAGGAAGTCTGCGGTGCCGCCGCTGGCGACGAGCTCGAAGCCGACGTCGACCAGCCCGCGCGCGAACTCCTGCAGGCCGGTCTTGTCGTAGACGGAGATCAGCGCGCGCAAAGCTCGCTCACGACCTCGGGCAGGATCCGGTGTTCGACGGCGTGGATGCGTTCTACCAGGGTCGCACGTGGTTCGACGGCGACCGCCTCTTGACGGATGACCGCGCCGGTGTCGAGGCCTTCGTCCACGTAGTGGACGGTTACACCGGTTACGTCGACGCCGGCCGCCAATGCGTCGGCGATTGCCTGCGCACCCGGGAACTGCGGCAGCAGCGACGGATGGACGTTGACGATCCGATTCCGGAACGGGCCGAGAAGCGCCTGCGTGAGCAGGTGCATGTAACCGGCCAGCACGACGAAGTCGACGCCGCGGAGCTGGAGCCAGTCGGCCAGCTCGCGATCTCGCGCGGCGCGATCGGGGTAGCTGTCCAGATCGAAGACACGGTTCGGAATTCCCGCCTCCTCGGCGCGCGCGAGCGCGCCGGCCTCAGCCCGGTTCGACGCGACCGCCACGATCGGCAATCCCGCGTCGATCAAGGCCTGCAGATTCGTCCCCTCACCGGAGACGAGTACGCCGATCACGCGAGCTCGCCGATCACGATCGCGTCGGCCGGAGCTTCCGGCACGACGGCGCACATGCCGATGCCGAGGTTGAAGACGCGACGAAGCTCGACTTCCTCGACGCCCTGGTCGGCGAGCCACCCGAAGACGCGGGGGCGCTCCCATCCGTCCCAGTCGATTCGAGCCTCGAGCCCGTCGGGCACTACGCGGGACAGGTTCCCGATAAGACCGCCGCCGGTCACGTGGGCCAGACCACGAACGTCTGCGCGCTCTTGCAGTTGGCGGATCTCTTCAAGGTACAGCGTGTGCGGCGCGAGCAGCAGATCCGCATCGAAGTCGCCGTCGCCGTCGCCGACGAGCGACCGGACGAGCGAGAAGCCGTTCGTGTGCAACCCACTCGAGCGAAAGCCGATGACCACGTCGCCCGCCTCGCACCGGGACCCGTCGATGACGCGATTGCGCTCCACGAGCCCGACGCACGTTCCGGCGAAGTCGAGCTCCGACTCCTGGTAGATGCCCGGCAACTCAGCGGTCTCGCCGCCGATGAGCATGCAACCGGCCGCGCGGCAGACTGCCGCGGCTCCCTCGACGAGCTCGACGACCTGTGCCTCGTCGATGTGGTTCGCGGCAACGTAGTCGAGCAGGAACAGCGGGTCTGCTCCGGTGCAGAGGACGTCGTTGATGCAATGGGCCGCGAGATCCATGCCGGCCCAACGCAGACGGCCGGCGCGCCGTGCAAGCATCAGCTTCGAGCCGACGCTGTCCATCGATGCTGCGAGAAGCCGCCTCTCGTCGAGCGGATAGAGCCCGGCGAAGCCGCCGAACGCCCGAGCGCCCGTGGACTCGGCTGCAGTCCTCAGGCGCTCGACGATCGACTCGGCCGTGGCGAGCGAGACGCCGGCCCCCTGATACGTCTTCGGCTTGCTCGTCAGGGGGCCAAGTCTAGAGCCGTGGCCGGCGTCAGCCTCCGATGTCGACGTGCTGGCTCGCGGTGGGAGATCCCACCGTGAGGTCTCCACCCTCCACGTGGCTCAACACGAAGGCGTTGTTCTGGACAGGTGCGCGCCTGCCGTTGGCCTCTGCATACGTATGGCCGTCCCCGACGAGACCAACCACCTGACGGGAGCCGTCCTCCTGCAGGTCGGCCATGTAGATGCTGCCCGTGCGGAGGACGCTGTGATCCGCGCAGGCCCCGCCCGCCGTCTCGGCCGCCGCGTCGACCTCGACGAGGCACATGAGCCCGCCTTTGCCGGGCACGCCATAGAGCCTCAGGCTGCCTTGCACCTGAAGCAGCCTCGACCCGCCACCGTTCGGAGACGCGAAGTTCCGCTCGGCGAAGGGATAGTCGAGGACACTCTGCGGCAACGAGTCGGCGGTGCGAGACGCGTGTGCGAGTGCCGATACCGAGCCGTTGCCGATCTGCACCTTGTCGCTGCCGCCCAAACCGAGTTGTGTGAGCAGGCCCGCTGTGGCCGCCGCAGCGAGGACGACCGCTCCGAATTGAAGACGTCGGTTTCTCACGGTTACCACTGGTCCCGGCACTCGTAGACGAAGTGCGTGCTGCCGTCGCGGTTCGCGCAGTACGAGTACGTGTAGTAGTAGCCCGGGTGCGCGTTGAAGCAGTTGCCGGCGCACCACTTGTCGAAGTGGCGGTAGCCGGCCGGTGTGACCTCCCACACCTCGCTCCTCCAACCGGCGTTCGGGCCGAAGTAGAGCTCGTTGTAGATGTGGTTGCGAGCGGTCAGGCTGTCCGTGCCCCGGTCGCTCGGCGTCATGTTGCGCTGCCACCAGTAGTTATACGACTCGGCGCCTGCCGCCGATGCGAGGGTGAGTGCGAACGCAGCGATTACCGCCACGACCGCCCACCGTCTTTGGAATCTCAGTCGCACTTGCACCGTCCTTGTCGAGGGTTACGAACTCGGCAAGCATCCGGCCGGCGAAGCACCGCGTCAATTCGCAGTTTTGGACAGTGTCAGCGGAGGTGAAGGCTCAAACGAACAGCTCTGCGTGTAGCTGCGGACGGCCTTGCGGCCCGTCGGGAAGGAAGCGCACGACTGTCTCTCCGATCGCCACCGTGTCCTTCGTATAGGGCGCTTCGAGGAGCTCCCCGAGCGCTGCGGCCTTCAACTCGGGATCGTCCGCGCGTAGCTGCAGCTCCGCGAGCTTGAGATCAGTCCCACCGGCGAGGAAATCGTCGAGCCACTCGCGCGGCGGGTGCAGCTCTAGGCGGTAGCCCGCGTTCGTCGTCACGAACGTACGCCTGCCGCCGTGCTCCTGCACGCGCAGCTCGCGCAGTTGGGCGCGCGCGAGCGTTGCGACGAAATCGTCTTCGTCGAGTGCGAATCCGAGGTGATCGAGTCGCGGCAGCTCCCACTGCCCCGGCTGGACGACGACGTTCACGGCTCCCCGCTCCAGCTCCGACAGCCGCAGCTTGAAGCCGATCCGGTCGAGCTCCTCCCAGCCATGCCCTGACTCGAAGGCGGTCGCCTCGTCCTCGATCCGGCCGTGCCGGGCGACGAGGCTGAAGCCGAGCTTGCCGAGATAGCGCGCCTCGACCTCCCGCACCTTGCTCGTCACCAGGTGGTAATGGAAGAGCTGCACGAAGGCAGACTAGAGCCGTGCTCGCCCATCTGCCCGTCGACACCAGCTGGACTTTCGACCCGCTTCAGGTGGTGCCGACCCTGCTGCTGGCGGTCCTCTACGTGCGCCGGGTGCGGACGCTGCGAGGCCGAGGCACTGCGGTTCCCGGCTGGCGGGTCGGTCTGTTCGCGACCGGGATCGTGCTCCTCCTTGCCGCGCTCGTGAGCCCGCTGCACGCGCTCGGCGAGCAACTCTTCAGCTTTCACATGCTCCAGCACGTTCTGCTCGGCGATCTCGCCCCGCTGGCGCTGCTCGCCGGGCTCACCGGGCCGATCCTGCGGCCGGCGCTTGCCTTCCTGCATCGGCTGCGCTTCCTCGCCCATCCTCTCGTCGCGTTGCCGCTCTGGGCGTTGGACCTGTATGCGTGGCACCTGCCGTACCTCTACGACGCGGCCGTACGTCACAGCTCGGTGCACGCGCTCGAGCACCTGTGCTTCTTCACGGGCGGCGTGATCATGTGGCTCCCCGTCCTCGAGACCTTGCCGGCGCCAGAATGGTTCGGGACCGGTGCGAAGCTTGGTTACATCGCCGTCGTGCGCGCGGTCGAGACGGTGCTCGGGAACATCTTCTTCTGGGCCGGGGCGACGTTCTATCCCGTCTACGAGCACCGTCAGAGGCTGTGGGGGCTCTCGCCCCTCGCAGATCAGGGTCTTGCCGGCGCGGTGATGATGATCGAAGGCTCGATCGTCACCCTCGTCGCGCTTGCGTGGCTCTTCCTGCGGATGGCTGGTGAAGGCGAGCTCCGGCAGCGGCTCCTCGAGCGCGGGCTCGACCCGAGGACCGTGCGCCGCGCGGTCCGCTACGGACGCGCTGAGGAACTGGGCCCTCCGCGCTGACGACATTCTTTTACGATCCCGAAGGTCTGAAGCTCGAGACCGTCAGCGTCCCCAGGCCTCGTTGCGGCCTGAGCGAAAGGAGCTAGATGCCGACAACTCCTCCAGAGCAGCCCACGACTCCTCGGCAGCCGGGAGGCGGCTATGGGGGCGCGGGCCCCAACGTGAACTTCAACCTGGCGGCGCTCATGCCCACGCCGGGGAACGCAGAGCTTGCCGTCTATGTCCTCGCGACGCTTCTCGTCACCATCGTCGCGCTCGTGGACGACATGGTGAACGCACCCGGCTGGGTGGACTTCTTCAAGTGGGCGACCGCGGCTTACTTGATCTCGCGCGGAATCGCGAAGGCGAGCCGCGTGCTCGAGCGCTAGACAGGTTCGAACTGCAGCTTCGCCGCCTCGCGCGGGATCGCCGTAGGGTAGTCCCGCGTGAGGCAGGCGCGGCAGAACTGCGTCTCGGGGCGCCGCGTCGACGCCTGTAGCCCTTCGAGCGAGATGTATGCCAAGGACGTTGCGCCGATGTGCTCCCGAACTTCCTCGACCGTCTTCTCTGCGGCGATGAGCTCGTCCGGGTCGGCGAGGTCGATCCCGTAGTAGCACTGCGAGATCACCGGCGGCGACGAGATCCGGACGTGCACTTCGGCTGCGCCCGCGTCAAACAGCATCCGGACTATCTGCCCGGTCGTGTTCCCGCGGACGATCGAGTCGTCCACGATGACGACGCGCTTGCCCGCGACCTCGGCCAGAGGGTTGAACTTCAGTCTGATGCCCTGCTCGCGCAGGCCTTGATCGGGCTGGATGAACGTGCGGCCGACATAGCGGTTCTTGATCAGCCCTTCGCTGAACGGGATGTTCAGTGCGCGGGAGAAGCCGATCGCCGCAGGAGTGCCCGAGTCGGGAATGGGAAGGACGAGGTCGGCATCCGCCGGCGACTCCTCGGCCAGGCGCTCACCCATGCGCACGCGAGCAGCGTGCACCTCGACCCCCTGAAGGCGCGAGTCGGGCCGCGCGAGATAGAAGAACTCGAAGATGCAGAGCGCGCCACCTTTGTCCTGCGGTACGACTTGCCGCGCCTCGACTCGCTCGTCGATAACCATCAGCTCGCCCGGTCGCAGCTCTCGCTCGAACTCGGCGCCGACCAGGTCGAGCGCGCACGTCTCGGAAGCGACGACCCAGTCGTGGTCGAGACGTCCGAGGCAGAGCGGCCGCATTCCCCTTGGGTCGCGGAAGGCGATCAGCTTTCCCTCGGAAAGCCCAACGACGGAAAACGCGCCGTCCAGCTTCCGCATCGCATTCGCGACGGCGTCGGCCAAGGGGGCCGGATCGTTCGCGATCAGCGCCGCGATCACCTCGGTGTCCGCCGTCGTAGCGGAACGGTGTCCCAGGTCGCCTAGCTCCGCCCGGAGCTCGGCCGCATTCGTCAGGTTGCCGTTGTGGCCGAGGGCGATCGTGCGCGCGCTGCCGTGCTGCACCAGTGGTTGCGCGTTCCACCATTGCGACGATCCCGTCGTCGAATAGCGCGTGTGCCCGATCGCAAGGTCACCGCGCAGTCCGCGCAGCTTCTGCTCGTCGAAGACCTGCGTCACCAGGCCCATGTCGCGCAACGCCGTCAGCCGCCCTTCGTCGGAGACGGCGATCCCGGCCGACTCCTGGCCGCGGTGCTGGAGTGCGAACAGACCGAAGTACGTCAACCGTGCGACGTCGCGTTCGGGGGACCGGACCCCGAACAATCCGCACATCAGCGCACCACGCCGATCCGCCGCAGGCCCTTGGCGCCGAGCCGCTCGACGTCGTCGGGGGCGCAGGCGAGGAGAACCTGGCCGCCCGGTGCCGCCTTCGGCAGCTCGACGTCGGCGCGCAGCCCCGAGTACGCCTCGGCTTCGTGCAGCGCCTCCGTCAGGCCGCCGTCCGACACGTCGTGTGCGAGCGTCAGCACCGGTGCAGCCTTCCATACGAAACGGACGAGGGCGGCCTCGGCAGCGAGATCGAGCTCTCCGGGTGCGGTCGCAACGAGGACGATGTCGCCGCTTCCCCAGGCGCCGGGAAGGAAGCGCACGTCGGGTACGAGACCGACGCAGCCGACGACGGGAGTGGGCGGGATCGAGCGTCCGTCGGTGTCGTTGTAGAGCGACACGTTGCCGGAGACGACGGGGACCCCGAGAGCGTCGGCCGCCCGTGAGATGCCTTCGATCGCCTGCTCGAGCTCCCACGCGATCGCGGGCTTCTCAGGGTTGCCGAAGTTGAGACAGTCGGTGAGCGCGAGCGGCTCGCCTCCGGCGCAAGCGACATTGCGCGCGGCGCCGAGCACGGCGAGCACGCCGGCACGGAACGGATCGCGCTCACCCGGCGGCGGTCCCTGGAGCGACACCGCAAGTCCGCGCAACGAGGGACGCAACCGCAGCACCGCGGCATCGAGCCCGGGTCTCCGGACGGTGCGGGAGCCGACGAGCTGGTCGTACCGCTCGTAGATCCATGCCTTCGGCGAACTGTTGTGCGCCGAAGGCTCCACGTCGTCGAGCGTATGCGGCTCTCGATTGACCTCGTAGCGGGGACACTCATCGGTTAGCAACGAGGCAGGAATCGTGCCGACGAGATCGTCGTCGTAGAAGGCGCGCAGCTCCCCCGTGTCGCTGACGTCCCCGATCGGCGTGCAGTCGAGCTCCCATCTTGCGCAGACACCTCGAACGGCCTCGAGCATCTGAGGCCGGACCACGGCGACCATGCGCTCTTGCGACTCCGAGATCATGATCTCCCACGGGTCCATCCCGGTCTCGCGCAGCGGCACGCGGTCGAGGTGGACGTCGATCCCGGCGCCGTCGCGTGCCATCTCCGCGAGCGACGATGCAAGTCCGGCGGCACCGCAATCCTGCAGCGACTCGACGAGCCCACCCTCGACGAGCTCGAGCGACGCCTCGATCAGCTTCTTGCCGGTAAACGGATCGCCGACCTGGACCGACGGACGCTTGTCCGTGTCCTCCTCGCCGAGCTCTGCGCTCGCCAGCACGGAGGCGCCGCCGATCCCGTCGCGGCCGGTCGTGGCGCCGTAGAGGACGACGTGCGCACCTTTCACGCGCGCGCGAGAATCCAGGAGCCGTAGGCTGGGCAGCAGGCCGATGCACATAGCGTTGACGAGGCAGTTGTCGCGGTACGCCTCGTCGAAGACGGCTTCGCCGCCGACCGTCGCGACTCCGACGCTGTTCCCGTAATGCCCGATACCGGCGACGGCGCGGTCGAAGTGATGGTCCGGCTCCGCGAATCGAAGGCCGTCCAGAAGGGCGATCGGGCGTGCGCCCATGGCGACGATGTCGCGCAGGATCCCGCCGACGCCGGTCGCCGCCCCCTGGAAGGGCTCGACTGCCGAAGGATGGTTGTGCGACTCGACCTTGAAGGCGACCGCCTCGCCGTCGCCGAGATCGATCACGCCTGCGTTCTCTCCGGGTCCCTGCAACACGCGTTCCCCCTTCGAGGGAAGCCGCTTCAGCAGGAGGGCCGAATGCTTGTAGCCGCAGTGCTCCGACCAGAGCAGAGAGAAGACCGCGAGCTCGAAGTCGTTCGGGTCGCGGCCGAGCAGCTCGTGGATGCGGCCGTGCTCCTCGTCGGTCAACCCCAGCGCACGGTGGAGCGGCTGTTCCGGAGCGACCTGCGTCAAGGGCAGGAGTCTACCCGTGGCAGAAGACAGGTCCCGGCTACGTTTCTCCTCCTGTGAGCGCACCTGTGGGCCAGCTGCCGTGATCTCCGTGAGGAGGGCGCGTGTGGACGATCTCGACTTCCTGGTCGAGCTCGTGAATCACGAGGACGTGGAGCCCTTCCTCGGCGGGCGGGCGGGCCGCGACCGCGATGCGATCGCCGCCGAGATCGAACGATCTCAGGGGAATCCAACGTCGTACGGGCGCTTCGTGATCGAGGTGGACGGTGAGCGTGCAGGTGCGATGGGCTTCGAGGAGGAGAACCGCCGTTCGCGGATCGCTCATCTCGAACGTCTCGCCGTCCATCCGGACTATCGCGGGCACCGCGTCTCCGACGAGGCGGCGCGCCAGTTGCAGCGCCATCTCGTTCGCGATCTCGGCTACCACCGGCTCCAGCTCGAGATCTACGGTTTCAACGAACGGGCACAGCGGCACGCCGAGCGCGTCGGCTTTCGGCGAGAGGGCCTGCGGCGTCAGGCTTACTGGCGCCACGGGGGCTGGGTCGACGGGGCGCTCTTCGCACTCGTGCGAGATGATCTCGAGGTGCCCGCCGCGATCGGACTGCTTCACGACTACGTGATGGTGCACAACGAATGCGTTCGCACGGGCGATTGGCAGCCGCTTGCCGCGTGGTTCACCGACGGTGCGCAACTTGCATTCGAGGGCGTTCCGGTCGGGCCGTTCGACGGCCGAGATGAGATCGTGTCCGCCTACGCTGCCCGTCCGCCCGACGACGAAGTCGTGATCTTCGAGACCGAGGAGCGCGGCGAGGAGGTCGTCGCGCGGTACGGGTGGTTGCGCGAGCCGGGCAAGCGGGCGGGACGAATGGTCATGACGTCACGCGATGGGAAGATCGAGAAGCTGACCGTTACGTTCGAAGAGGACTGAGCGGCCTGCCCGAGGTAACGACCTGACCCGTCGTGGTGCGCTGCTCTTCGCAGCGATGTGCGTCATCTGGGGGATCCCGTACCTGATGATCCGGGTGGCGGTGCGAGAGCTTGCGCCCGTCACGATGGTCTTCCTCAGGACGGGGATCGCTGCGGCGCTGCTCGTTCCGTTGGCCGCGCGACGGAGGGAGCTGCGACCGCTGCTCGGTCACTGGCGGCCGCTGGTCGCCTACACGGCGGTCGAGGTCGCGTTGCCCTGGCTATTGCTCGGTCATGCGGAAACGAGACTGACGAGCTCGCTGACGGGGCTCCTGATCGCGGCGGTGCCGCTCGTCGGTGCGCTGATCGTGACGCTGAGCAGGGAGCGCGCACGGCTCGGCCGCCGCCGCTGGCTCGGACTCCTCGTCGGCATCGTCGGCGTCAGTGCGATCGTCGGCCTCGACGTCGGGCAGATCAACCTCGTCGCGCTCGGCGAGGTCGCGGTGGTTGCGGTCTGCTATGCCGTCGGCCCACTGATCCTCGCGCGCAGGATGGGCAGACTGCCCGCCCTCGGGATCGTCGCCGCCTCGCTGGCGCTTTCCGCTCTCGTCTACGCGCCGCTCGCTGCTACCAATTGGCCCACCACGTTCCCGTCCGCGCACGTGGTCGAGTCCGTCGTGGGCCTCGCGGTCGTCTGTTCGGCGGCGGCGTTCCTGATCTTCTTCGCGCTGATCAGGGAGGTGGGCCCCCTCCGCGCGACCGTGATCACCTATGTGAATCCGGCCGTTGCAGCGGTCCTCGGTGTGACACTTCTGAACGAGCGGCTGACCGTCGGGATGGTGATCGGGTTCGCGCTCGTGCTCGTCGGCAGCATCCTGGCGACCGGTGGTGCGCCCGAGGCTGTGGTGGAGCCATAGCTTAGGATCACCGTCATGGCGCGCTACCTCCACACGATGTACCGCATCACCGATCCAGAGAAGAGCCGGGCCTTCTACGAGGCGCTCGGATTCGAGTTCAGCCGGGACATGGACATCGTCCGCAACGGTGAGCGCGAGGCGACCAACTATTTCTACTCCATGGGCGGCAGCGAGAACGTCCTGGAGCTCACCCTCAACCACGACGGACGCACGTACGACATGGGCGACGCCTACGGCCACATCGCGATCGCGGTGGATGATCTCGACGAG
>VAXG01000042.1 GCA_005883355.1 Actinomycetota bacterium
CTGACGACGAGCTGATCCTCGGCTGGCGCGACTCCGAATGGACCGGCATCGCGCCGCTGCTGGAGGAAGACGTCGCCTTCTCCTCGATCGCGCAGAACGAGATCGGTCACGCCCGCGCTCTGTACGAGCTCGTCGCACGCGAGCGCGGCATCACCGCGGACGAGCTCGCCTTCGACCGCACGCCGGACGAGTACCGCTGCGCGCAGATCGTCGAGCTACGACTGCTGGATTGGGAGAAGACGATCGCGCGGCACTATCTCTACGAGGAAGCCGATGCGAAGCGGCTCGCGCAGCTCAAGGGCTCCGAGAACGCGGCGATCGCCGGTCTCGCCGCAAAGATAGACCGCGAAGAGGTCTATCACCGCATGCACGCGCAGATGTGGCACGACCGGTTACGGGAGGAACCGCGCTACACAGCCGCGCTCGCGGAGCTGCGGCCGTTGCTCGAGCAGCGCGGCGACCACACGTCCGAGCTGCCGGAGCTGTGGGAAGAGATGACGATGGTGCGGCGCTCGCAACCGGCGGGCACGAAGTGGTGACCGAAGCTCAGGTCTGGGACGCCCTCGCCGAGATTCCGGATCCGGAGATTCCGGTGATCTCGCTCGTCGACCTCGGCGTCGTGCGACACGTGGACGTGAAGGAAGGACGGGTTCGTGTCGACTTCACGCCGACGTTCCTCGGTTGTCCCGCGCTCGAGGTGATGCGCGACGCGATCGCCGACCACATCCGCGCACTCGGCGCCGAGCCGCAGATCAACGTCTGCCTCGACGACTCGTGGTCGACCGATCGCATCACGCCCGCAGGGCGCGAAAAGCTCCGTGCCTCGGGCTTCGCACCGCCGGCGCCACGCGACGCAGCCGCGCCGACCCTCGTGCAGCTACAGGGCAACGCGCACCGCTGCCCGTACTGCGGCTCGACAGACACCCGCCTCGAAAACATCTTCGGCCCGACCCCCTGCAGGTCGCTGCGTCACTGCGCGACCTGCAGGCAACCGTTCGAGCAGTTCAAGACTATCTAGCCCGGCAGGGACGACCGCGCGCTTCGGTAGGCTCGGGTAGATGAAGGTCGAGATCTTCTACTGCCCCGTCTGAGACGGCTATGACCGCCGGGCTGCGAGTCTCGCGGCCGAGTTGAACGAGAGCACGGCGCACGACGCCGAAGTCGTGTCAGGCGCGAAGAGCCAGTTCGACGTCGTCGCCGACGGCGAGCTGATCTTTTCGAAACAGAAGGAAGGCCGCTTCCCCGAGCACGACGAGATCATTCGGGCTCTCTCGTGACGTCGGGAGCGAGCCGCGGGTAGGCAGCGGTGAGCAGCGTCACGTACGCCTGCGTCTCGACCTGGTAGCGCAGACAGAACGTCCCGAGCTCCTGCAGGCCCGCGGTCGTCGTCCCGAGCACGAGAGCGGCGAACCAGGCAGCGACCGAGGCAAGCGCCAGAACGACGTTGAACACGCTCGCGAGAATGAGCGCCGGCAGTGCCAGCGGCAGGCGAAAGACTGTCACCAACCTGGGCTGCGGAGAGCGTTCGACGAGCTCGATCCGAAACGGGTGCTCGAGCGTGTGGAGCGGATCCGGATACCGGGCCGAAAGCAGGCCGAACCACGCGGTGACCTGCACCTGGTAGCGGAGGAACGCGCCGAGGAAGCGATGAAGGAACAACGGTAAGCGGCCCTCGATCAAAAGCGCGAGCCACGCGATCGCAACGGCCGGCACCACGAGCAGGATCCAGACCGAGAGCACGAGATAGTGCGGAATGACGAGCGGGACCCGCAACAGGACGGCCAACCGGCGCCTGCCCAGTGGCTCACCGGTTTCGACCTGAACGCGACCGTCAGCCACGGTCGATACGGTAGTGCCGATGAGGCGGGCAGCCCTGATCGCGCTTGCGCTTGCTTTCGTCCTTCCCGGTTGCGGCAGTGGCAGCAGCAAGCCGCTGACGAAAGAGGAGTACGCGTCGAAGGCCGATGTGATCTGCGGCAAGTACAACCAGCAGACGAAGTCGTTCGCAAATCCGAAGACCCTGTCCGACCTGGTCAAGGTCTCCGACCAGACGCTGCCGATCCTCGATCACGCCATCAGAGACCTCGGCAAGCTCCATCCGCCCGCGAGCGAGAAGGCGCTCTCCGATCAGTGGCTTACGCAGGTGAGGAATCTCAAAGACGACCTCAAGGAGATTCGCGACCAGGCCAAGACGGGGGACATAAAGGCCGTGCAGGCGGTCGTCCCCAAGGCCCAGGATCACAACTCACGGAGCAATCAGCTGGCGACCCAGCTGGGCATGTCCGTCTGCAACAAGGACTAGCGGCCGCCGAATTCAGGCGGGCGCTTTTCTAGGAACGCAGCGACGCCTTCCCTGAAGTCTTCGGTCTGGGTTGCGGCCGCCTGGAGCTCGGCCTCCCGTTCGAGCTGCCGCTCCAGGGTCGCGTTGAGAGCGTGATCGATCAGGCGCTTCGTCATCCCGATGGCGCGGGTCGGTAGCGCGGCGAGCTGCGCAGCGACCTCTGCGGCGCGAGCGGTCAATCCGTCCGTCTCCACCACTTCGGAGACGAGTCCCCATGCGTGCGCTTCCGCCGCGGTGAGCTTGCGCCCCGAGGTCAGCCATTCGAATGCCCGTGCGGGCCCGAGGATGCGCGTAACGAAGTACGAGCCGCCCGAGTCCGGGATGAGCCCGATGTTGATGAAGGCCGGCACGAAGCTCGCCGAATCGGCGGCGATGCGCAGGTCGCATGCACATGCGAACGACATGCCAGCACCAGCGGCAACGCCGTTCACGGCTGCGATCACCGGTTTCTCGAGCGTCCTGAGAGCGAGCACATTCGGGTGGTAGGTGTCCCTGAGTCGCGAGCCGATGTCCCTCGGCGCCTCGCGAAACTCGGTCAGGTCCTGACCGACGCAGAATCCGCGCCCGGCGCCGGTGACGACGACGGCGCGGACGTCCGGGCCACGCGCCTCCTTCAGCGCAGCCGCGAGACCCTCGTGCAGTGCGGCGTTGAAGGCGTTGAGGACGTCCGGACGGTTCAGCGTGATCGTGAGGACAGCGCCCTCGCGAGTCGTCTCGACCTCCGCCATCGGGAGGACTTTCGCAGATCGACGGAGCCATCTGCGGCGTTGCTAGCTTGGCCGGATGGAGCTGAAGTTCATCTCGTCGCCGCCTGGTGAGGTCTCCGAGGAGGAAGCGCTCGACGCGTACTCGCTGGCCGTGACGACGGTGGCGGAGCGGCTTTCCCCTTCGGTTGCCAACCTGCGCGTCTCGAGGCGGGTTAGGGGCGGCCGCATCCTCGACGGGGGCGGCAGCGGCGTCGTGATCACGCCGGACGGATTCACGCTCACCTCCGCACACGTGATCGCCCGAACCGAGGGCAAGGGCCGCGCCTCGTTCGTCGACGGGCGAGAGCTCGAGTTCGAGGTCGTCGGCTCCGATCCCCTCTCCGACCTCGCAGTCTTGCGGGTCGACGCACGCGACCTCGTGCCGGCGGAGCTCGGCGACGCGGAGCGCCTGCGGGTCGGGCAGCTCGTCATCGCGATCGGAAATCCACACGGATTCACGGGCTCGGTGACCGCTGGCGTAGTCTCGGCGCTCGGCCGTTCGCTACCGACTCGCTCCGGCGCGAACGTACGCGTCGTCGACAACGTCATCCAGACGGACGCGGCGCTGAATCCCGGCAATTCGGGCGGCGCGCTTGCCGACGGGCGCGGGCGAGTCGTCGGGATCAACACCGCCGTGGCCGGCGTGGGGCTCGGCCTCGCGGTGCCGATCAACGCCGCCACGCGACGCATCGTCGGGGCGTTGATGGCGGAAGGACGCTTCCGCCGCGCGTATCTCGGCATAGCCGGCGGCCCCAGGCCCCTGCCGCCGCGGCTCGCGCGGGAGCTCGGGCGGAAGAGCGGCGTCGAGATCGCGCAGGTGGTCGAGGGCGGTCCTGCCGACCGAGCCGGCATGCGCGCCGAAGACTTGATCGTCGAGCTCGAGGGTACACCGATCGAAGGCATGGACGACCTCCAGCGCGTCGTCGTCGGCGAAGTGATCGGGCGAGCCGTTCGCGCGAAGGTCGTGCGAGGTGGGCGCGAGCGTGAGCTCGAGCTCGTGCCGGCCGAGCTCGAGGGCTAGCCGCCTACCTGCCGCGAAACTCCGGCTTCCGCTTTTCGACGAACGCCGACAGACCTTCGTCCGCGTCCTCGGACGCACGCGCGAGATAGAACGAGCGGCGCTCGAGCTCGATCCCGGCCGAAAGCGGCGTCTCGAAGGCCTCGTCGATCGCCTCCTTGGCGAGCCTGACCGAGACGGCGCTCTTGGCCGCGATCTCCACGGCGAGGCGCTTCGCCGCGTCGAGCCACGCCTCCTGCGCAACGACCCGCGCGACGAGTCCGAGATCACGCGCCTCTTCTGCGCCGAGCATGCGCCCGCTCAGGATCATGTCCATCGCCACCGCCTTGCCGACGGCGCGCGTGAGTCGTTGCGTCCCCCCGGCACCGGGCATGACCCCGAGGTTGATCTCGGGCTGGCCGAACTTCGCCGTCTCGGAGGCGACGATGAGGTCGCACGCCATCGCCAGCTCACACCCTCCGCCGAGGCAGAAACCGGATACGGCGGCGACGAGCGGTGTCCGCACGGCGCGGATCGCGTCCCAGTGCTCGAGGCGCCGGTCCTGGTACAGCGACACAGGCGTCCCCGCGGCGAGCTCGGCGACGTCGGCGCCCGCGGCGAACGCGCGCTCGTTCCCGCCGAGGACGATGCAACGAACCGCATCCTCCTCGTCCAGCTCCTGCAGGGCTGCGACCAGCTCCTCCATCAGCGCGCCCGACAGCGCGTTCAGCTGCCGCGGGCGGTTGAGCAGCACGACCGCGACCGGGTCGGCCCGCTCTACGAGGACGAGCGTTTCAGAAATGCCTTCACCGCCTCCTGCGCCTCGTCGCCCAGCATGGAGAGCGAGAGCCAGTCCCGGGCATGGTTGACCGTCTCGTGCCAGGAGAGGTCGCGCCAGAAGTTGAGCTGCTGCTTCGCGTAGCGCGTGGTCTGCGGAAGCTTCGCCGCGAGCTTCTTCACGTACTCGTCGACCGCGGCATCGAGCTCGACCGACGGGACGGCGCGATTGATCAGGCCCCAATCCGCCGCCTGCGCCGCCGGAATCTCCTCGGAGAGCATGATGATCTCGCGTGCCCTGCGATCGCCGACGAAGATCGGGAGCCACTGGGTCGCGCCTCCGGCCGGCACCGAGCCGTGCTCCAGACCGACGTGCCGAATGAAGGCGTCATCCACCATGACGGCGAGGTCGCAGGCCATCTGCAGCTCGTTGCCGCCGCCGACCGCGATGCCGTTGATCCGCGCCACAGTCGGCTTGCCAATCTCACGCAGCTTGTCGTGCGCGTCCTTGAAAGCGCCGAACCACTTCCAGTACTCGTTCGGGTTGCCGAGGTAATCGGCGGCCCATGACTTGAGATCGGCGCCGACGCAGAACGCGCGGCCCGCGCCGGTCAGGACGACCACGCGGATATCGTCGTCCCACGATGCGTCCTCGCATCCGCGCGCGAGCTCGCGCAACATCCGGAAGTCGAACGCGTTCAGCACCTCGGGGCGGTTCAGTGTGATCGTCGCGCGCGGCGGCGCCTTTTCGTAGAGGATCGATTCGAAGGCGAGCTCCTCCGGCGACGACGGGCTGGGATGGGTCGGCTCAGTCAATTTCGGAGAACATCACGGTGAACTTCCCGCCCATCTCCATCGCGTCCTTGCCGGTCGCCATGAACTCCTCGCTGCGCGCGGCGGACTTGAACGCATCCAGGTCGGGCCACTCCCATTCGGCGTAGTAGCGGTACGGCGGCTCGCCCATCGGCGCACCGAAGACCCGTCCATGGCGGAACGTCCCGCCCGGAACCTTGCGGCACAGCTCGACATGCTGCTCGTAGCGGGCCGCGTCCGGCGCCTCCTCGTACAGCACGATCGCGCGAACCATTCGCCTCCCCCTCGTCGTAGAGGCGTGAGCGTATAGCTTCATCCTCGAAAGGAGGAACACTTGGGCAAGAAGGTCGTACACGTGGAGTTTCCCTCGCAGGACGTCGACCGCGCGGAGACATTCTGGGAGGGAATCGGCGGCTGGTCGATTGAATCTGCCGGCATGCCGGGCCTCGACTACCGCATGTTCCAGGAGGGCGAGCAGGGCGGAGCTGTCTACCCGGGCGACGCCGGCGTCAAAGGCCCGGTCATCTACTACGGGAGCGAGGACATCGACGCCGACATCGCCAAGGTGCGCGAGCTTGGCGGCGAGGCCGAGGACAAGCAGCCGATCCCCGGCATCGGTTGGTTCACGCGTTGCAAGGACACGGAAGGCAACCCATTCAGCCTGTATCAGCGAGACGAGTCGGCGCCGATGCCGGAAGGCGGAGGACCGGCTTCGTGACGGGAATCGCCGTCGCGCTGGCGGTAGCCGCAGGTCTCGCGGGCGCCGTGCAGGCGGCGGTGATGGGCGAATTGGGCGGGCGCGTGGGAGTCTTCCCCGCGCTCGGCTTCTCGGGGGTCGTGGCGGTGGTGCTCGGCCTCGCTCTCCTGCTCATCGCCAGGCAGAGCCTGCGCGGTCTCGGCGACGTGGCCCGGCAACCGGTGTGGCTGTGGTCGGGAGGGGCCCTGTCGGTGCTGATCATCCTCGCCATTACGGTCGCGTCGCCGCGCATCGGGCTGGCCGCGACGATCGGGATCATCATCGCCTTCAACCTCGGCGTGGCCGCGCTCATCGACCGGAACGGCTGGTTCGGTTTCGATCGGATCACGATCACGTGGACTCGCGGTCTGGGACTGGTCTTCCTGGGTGCCGGCGCAGCGCTCTCACTCTTCAAGAGCTGACTGCTCGGGACAGGCCGGCTACATCCACGTCCTGGTGTCGGACACCCTGACGGAAATGTGACGGACGTTCCACAGGGACGCCCCGACCGTCGCAGCGCAGCCGGTCTCAGGACCGACGGGCTCGACACGTCCCGGTGTCGGACACCGTGACGACAGAGAGTTATGCTCGCCACATGAACCTCCGCACGCTCGCGATCGTCGGCATCCTTGTCGCCGGAGCCTTCTCGCTTTCGGTAGCGATGATCACGCACGAAGGCGTCGGCGCTCTCGAATGGATCGTGGGGATTGTCATCGTCGTCGGCCTCCTGCTGCTCGCGACCAAGAAGTCCCTCCGCGCCCTCGGGCGCAGCTGAAGCTCAGAGACCGACGATGTCGTCGGGCCGGACCGGAACCCGGCTGAGCTCGCGGCCCGTGGCCGCGCGCAGCGCCGCAACTACCGCCGGGGTCGAGACGACCGTCGGCGGCTCGCCGACGCCCTTGACGCCGTAGGGCGCGTCCGGCTCCGCTTCCTCGATCAGCTCGGAGACGACCGGCGGCATGTCGAGCGTCGTCGGAATCAAGTAGTCGGTGAAGCTCGCATTCGTGATGAGACCGTCCCGCGTCTGGATCTCCTCCATCAGCGCGAGCCCGAGCCCTTGCGCGGTCCCACCCTCGATCTGACCCTGCACCGCTTGAGGATTGACCGCGTGGCCGACGTCCTGGGCCGTTCCGATCCACACGACCCGCGTCAGCCCGAGCTCGACGTCGACCTCGGCGACGACGCGCATGGCGGCGCACGCGTACGCGACATGCGCGCGCTCGCCGGTGACCTGGCCCGTCTCGGGGTCGAGGGGCGTAGTACGCGGATGCCGGTAGATCCGCTCGACATCGACCTCCAGGCTGCGTCCTTTCTTGTCCCACTCCTCCAGCGCCGCCCGGCATGCGTCGCGCACGGCACCGGATACCATCCACGTCATCCGGGAAGCGGACGCCGAGCCGGCGGAGTCGACGGTCGCGGTCGTATGCGGGGCAAGCGCCACGTCGCGTACGCCGAGCTCCGTGCGCGCAACCTGGAGGATGACGTTGGCAACTCCCTGACCCACCTCGGCTGCCGCGCAGTGGACCGTGGCACTGCCGTCGGCGTGGAGCTGAACTCTTGCCGCGGTGTAGTCGTCGAAGCCCTCCGAGTAGCCGATGTTCTTGAAGCCGACCGCGAAGCCGACCCCGCGCCTGACGCCCTCGCCGCGCGTCGTGTTGCCCGAGCCGCCCGGAAGACGCATCGGATCGCGCGGGAGCTCTTCGGCCTCGGGAACGTCGAGCGCGGCTGCACGGCGAATGACATCCGCGACCGGAAGCGTCCCGGTGATCGTCTGACCGGTCGGCAACGAGCCGCCGGGCCCGAGCGCGTTCAGCAGACGCAGCTCGATCGGATCGATGTCGAGCGCCTCCGCGAGCTTGTCCATCTGAGCCTCGTGAGCGAAGCAAACCTGTACCGCGCCGAAGCCGCGCATGGCACCGCACGGTGGGTTGTTCGTATAGACACACGTGCTCTCGATCAGAGCGTTGTCGACCGCGTACGGCCCGACCGCGAACGAGGCCGCATTGGACGTGACGGCAGTCGAGCTGGAGGCATACGCGCCGCCGTCGAGCAGTATGCGCACACGGACGTTGACGAGCCGTCCGTCGCGCGACGCGCGGTGCTCGGCCCAGATCTTCGCGGGATGCCGGTGGATGTGGCCGACGAAGGACTCCTCGCGGTTGTAGACGATCTTGACCGGACGGTTCGTGTGCAGCGCGAGCAGCGCGCCGTGGATCTGCATCGACAGGTCCTCGCGGCCGCCGAACGCACCTCCCACGCCCGCGAGGTGGATGCGCACCTGCTCGGGCTTCAGATTCAGGCACGGCGCGACCTGATCGCGATCGACGTGCAGCCACTGGGTTGCGACGTACACGTCGACGCCGCCCTCGCCGTCCGGCACGGCGAGCCCCGACTCGGGCCCGAGGAAGGCCTGGTCCTGGATCCCGATCTCGTAGACACCGGAGACCGCGACGTCACCCTCGGCCGCCGGATCCCCCTGCCTGATCACGAGCGAGCGGACGATGTTCGGACGTGGATCGTCCCGGTAGCCGTGGCCCATGGTCGGCCGGTCGGGATGGAGCGGCTCAGCCTCTGTCGCGCGCTCCGGGTCGACAAGCGGCTCGAGCGGCTCGTACTCGACGCGAATCCGCTCTGCAGCGCGTCGAGCCTGCTCCGGATGCTCCGCGGCGACGAGCGCAACCGGCTCCCCGAAATAGCGCACGCGCTCGTAGGCGAGCACGGGCTGATCCTGAAACTCGAGCCCATAACGTTTCTCGCCGGGGATGTCCTCGTGCGTCAGCACCGCGTGGACGCCGGGCATGCCGACCGCCGCTGAGATGTCGATCGTCCCGACGCGGGCATGCGCATGAGGACTGCGGACGGTGTGACCCCAGAGCATCCCCGCGGCCTGCAGGTCGCTCGAATAGGCGAACTCGCCCGTGACCTTCGGAATGCCGTCGACACGCGGGAGGCTCTCGCCCACGCGCCCGAGCTCCAGTTTCGGAACGGTGGCTTCGCTCACAGAGACGCGGCCGCCATCCGCACGGCATCGAAGATCTTCGCGTACCCGGTGCAGCGACAGAGGTTCCCGGACAGGGCTTCGCGGATGTCGTCGTCGCTGGGATACACGTTGCGCGCAAGCAGGTCGGCGGTGGCGACGACGAGGCCCGGCGTACAGAAGCCGCACTGCACCGCGCCCGCCGCGACGAACGCCTCCTGCACCTTGTGCAGCCGCCCATCCTCGGCCAATCCTTCGACCGTTACGATCTCATGTCCTTCGGCCTGGGCCGCGAGGACCAGGCACGCACAAACGAGCTTCCCGTCGAGAAGGACGGAGCACGAACCGCACTCGCCCTGCTCGCAGGCGTTCTTCGAACCAGGGAGGCCGAGTCGCTCCCGCAAGGCATAGAGGAGGCTCTCGCCTTCCCAGACGTCCGCCTCGCACGGCTCGCCGTTGACGCTCAACTCGATCCTCATACGAGACACCGGTCGAGCGCGCGGCGCGTGAGGATGCGCAGCGCGTGCCGCCTGTACGACGCCGTGCCGCGAACGTCGTCGATCGGGCTCGCTGCTTCTGCGACGCGCTGCGGAAACGAATCCACGTCGCCGAGCCCCGCGCGCACGAGCGTCGGCACCGGGCCGGCCGAGCCGAAAGCGGCACGGAGATCACCGTCGACGCGTACCGCGAGTGAGACGACCGCGATCACCATCGCGTTGCGCGGCCCGACCTTCATGAACGTCTGCCGGCTCTCCGTGCCACCGACCGATACACCGAGGATGAGCTCGTCTTCCGCAAGGACGTTTCGCTTCGGCCCGACGACGAAGTCCGGCAACGGAACGATCCGTTCACCGCGAACGCTCGCGATCTTCACCTCGGCGCCGCAGACGAGCAACGGCGGCAGCGCATCCCCTGCGGGCGAAGCGGTGCCGAGGTTGCCGCCGATCGTCCCGCGGTTCCGGATCTGCGGGCCGCCGACGGTTCGCGCCGCCTCCGCCAGGGCAGGCAGCGCCTCGGCCAACGGTCGTTCCATGGCCTCCGCATAGGTGAGGCCGGAGCCGAGCCAGACCCTCCCGTTCTGACGCGACCAGCCCCGCAGCTCCGCGACCTCGTTGAGGTTGAGGAGGGCCGCGGGCCGGGCGCGGTCGAAGTTCAGCTCCACCATCACGTCGGTTCCGCCCTGAATGGGCACAGCGTCGGGACGCTCCGCCTTCAGGCGCAACGCCTGTTCGAGGGAGCGGGGCGTCAACACGTCCACGGACGCGAAGCGTACTTCGCCGTCATGGGAGAATCGCCTCGCCGTGTCCAACGACGACCTCTTTCGAAGGCTTGCCGTCGCCCGAGGCGACGAGCCCGCCGACGTGGTCGTCCGCGGCGGCCGGGTCCTCTCCGTGTTCACGCGCGAGTGGCTCGATGCGGACATCGCGATCGCCGACGGCTGGATCGCCGGGCTCGGCGAGTACGAAGGACAAGAGGTCGTCGACGCCTCAGGACGCTACGTCGTTCCGGGCTTCATCGACGCGCACATGCACCTTGAGTCCACGAAGTTGCTGCCGGACGAATTCGCCCGGCTCGTGCTTCCCCTCGGCACGACCGCGGTCGTCCTCGACCCGCACGAGCTCGCGAACGTCCTCGGCACCGACGGCGTGCACTGGCTGCTCGATGCGTGCGAAGGGCTGCCGCTCGACTTCTACTTCATGGCGTCGTCGAGCATTCCGGCGTCCAAGTTCGAATCGCCTCGGCGACCGCTTCTGAGCGGTGACCTCGAGAGCCTGCTTCGACGCCGGCGCGTGCTCGGGCTCGCCGAGATGATGAATTTCCCCGGCGTCATCAGCGGCGATGCGAGCGAGCTTGACAAGCTGCGTCTTGCAGACGGGGTGCAGGTCGACGGTCACGCGCCCGGACTGCTCGGCAAGGAGCTGAACGCCTACGTTGCGTCCGGCATCCGCTCGGATCACGAGGCGCTGACCGTGGAGGAAGGACGTGAGCGCTTGCGGAACGGCATGTGGCTCCTGATCCGCGAGGCTTCCATGGCACGGAACCTACAAGCGCTCCTCCCACTCGTGCAGGAGCTCGGCACGAACCGGATCGCGTTCTGCACCGACGACCGCGACCCGGAGGACATCGCCGAGAACGGCCACATCAACGGGATGGTGCGCGAGGCAGTGGCTGCGGGCATCGCACCCGAGGACGCGGTCGCGCTCGCGACGATCAACCCGGCGACCTGGCACCGCCTCTGGCACCTCGGTGCGATCGCACCGGGCTACCAGGCCGACCTCCTGATCCTGCCGGACCTGACCCGATTCGAGCCGGAGCTGACGCTGAAAGGCGGCCATCCGGTCGAAGAGATTCCGGAGCCCGACGTTCCCGAATGGGTCAAGCACTCAGTGCGCAACCGGCCGGTGAGCTCGGCGGACTTCGAGATCCCCTGGGAAAGCGGCAAGGCGCGGGCGATCGGCCTCGTGCCCGAGCAGGTTGTGACCGAATCGGTCGAAGTCGAGCCGACGACCGTGAACGGCGTTGCGGTCGCCGACGCAGGCAGCGATCTCGCGAAGATCGCGGTAATCGAGCGCCACCTTGGGACCGGCCGCATCGGACACGGATTCGTCTATGGCTCGGGACTGCAACGCGGTGCGCTCGCGTCGACGGTTGCCCACGACGCGCACAACATCGTCGTCGTCGGGATGGATGACGAGGACATGACGCACGCGGTGGAACGGCTCGGCGAGCTCGGCGGCGGCATCGTCGTCGTGGACGGCCGTCGGGTGAAAGCCGAGCTTCCGCTTCCCGTCGCCGGGCTCCTGGCCGATGCACCGCTCGCGGAGGTGATCGAGAAGAGCCTGGCCTGCAACGACGCCGCCCGTGAGCTCGGCTGGTCGGGTGCGACGCCTTTCCTGACACTGTCGTTCCTCGGCCTGTCGGTTATCCCGAGCCTGAAGATCACGGACCGCGGTCTCGTCGACGTCGACCGCTTCCAGATCGTGCCGCTGAAGATTTGAGCACCTTGCTCATGAACGCCCACGTCGTGACGATGGACGACGCGGGCACCGAGTACGAAGGCGGCTGGATCCTCGTCGAGGACGGTCTGGTGAAGGACGCCGGCGCCGGCGCGAAGCCGGAGGCGGACACTGCGCACGACCTCGGCGGCGCGGTTGTGACTCCAGGGCTCGTGAACGCGCACCATCACCTCTGGCAGAACCTGACGCGTGCGCGTGCTCAGGACGAGGATCTCTTCGGCTGGCTCAAGGCGCTGTACCCGATCTGGTCTGCGATCGACGAAGAGGCGGAATATGCCGCGGCGCGCGTCGGCCTCGCCGAGCTCGCCCTCTCCGGCTGCACCACGGTCTTCGACCATCACTACCTCTTCCCGCCGGGGGCGACCGGTCTGCTCGAGGCCGAGATCCGGGCCGCGTGCGAGCTCGGCGTGCGAATAGTCGCCGCTCGCGGATCGATGGATCTCGGCGAGTCACAGGGCGGCCTCCCGCCGGACGGGGTCGTCGAGACGCGGGACGAAGCACTGTCGGCCACCGAAGCAGCAGCGAGACTTGCGGACGGTGTGCAGGTCGAGATCACGGTGGCGCCCTGCTCGCCTTTCTCCGTCACCGAGGAGCTCATGACCGAGTCGGCGGAACTGGCGCGCAAGCTCGGACTGCGCCTGCATACGCACCTGGCCGAGACCGTCGAGGAAGAGGACTACTGCCGCCGGCTCTACAGCTGCACGCCGGTCGAGTACCTGGAGCGGGTCGGATGGCTCGCGGAGGACGTGTGGTGCGCGCATTGCGTGCATCTGTCGGACGACGACATCGCGAAGCTCGGGGCGCACGACGTCGGGGTTGCGCACTGCCCGACGTCCAACATGCGGCTCGGCGCCGGGATCGCTCGCGTGCGCGACCTTCTCGACGCCGGCGTGCGCGTCGGCCTCGGCGTCGACGGCTCCGCCTCCAACGAGCGGAGCGACCTCTTCCTCGAGGTCAAGCAGTCCCTGCTCGTCGCGCGAGCGCGCGGCGGGCCGAAGGCACTGACTGCCCGCGAGGCGCTGCGGTTGGGCACGCGCGGCGGTGCGGCGGTGCTCGGCCGCGACGACATCGGCCAGCTCTCGCCCGGAAAGCGAGCCGACCTCGCAGTCTGGCGCACCGACGGGCTCGAGCTCGGCGGGGCCGAGGATCTCGTCGCCGGGCTCGTCTTCTCCGGGCCGCACCGAGTCGATCGCCTGTACGTCGGCGGCGAGGAGATCGTCCGCGACGGACATGTCGTCCGGGCCGACGAGCACGAGATCGCGAAGGAACATCGCGTCCAGGCGGAAAGATTCGGGTGATGACCGTCGCTCGCCTTCGGCTCGCTCCCGTGGGGGAAACCATGTTTCCCCCACGAGCCCTCTTCTTTAGAAGTCGCCACAGCTCACGCGCCGCTGAGATCGCCGCGTGTGCTGAGGAGAAACGGGGGGGAAACCTCCCGGTTTCCCCTTACGCCCCTTCCCCCGCTCATCGGCCAAAGTACGGCCGATGACCATCTCGCTCTCGACTCACGTCCTCGATACGGAGCGCGGCCGGCCGGCGAGCGGCGTGCGCGTCGAGCTCTGGCGCGAGGACCTCGTCACCGCGGCCGAGACCGATGCCGACGGCCGGATCGCCGAGCTCGCCGCCGATCTCGAGCCCGGTGTCTACCGCCTGTTCTTCCGACCTCCGTCGCCGTTCTTCAAGGGCATCGGCGTCGAGGTCGAGCTCGACGACGGCCACTACCACATCCCGCTGCTCGTCTCCTCCTACGGGTGCACGACCTACCGCGGCAGTTAACGGCCGAACAATTGGCCGAGCTCTTCGAGGGGCACACGCGACTCGTCGAGAAGCTTGCCGCGCATGACGACCCGCTCGCGTCGGCGCAGGACGTGATCGCCGAGCTGACCCAGGAGGAGAAGCTCGAGGCGGTGAATGCGCATCCGGCGATCGGGGCGAGGAACCTGTCCGCGCGGTCGGCAGCAGAGCAAGGCACGCATGACGACCCGGAGACACTCGCGTCGCTCGAACGGCTCAATGCAGAGTACGAGCGACGATTCGGCTTTCGTTTCGTCGTGTTCGTGAACAGCCGCCCGAAGAGCGAGATCGTCCCGATCCTGCGTGAGCGACTCGGGCGCACGCCCGAACAGGAGCTCGACACGGCGGTGCGGGAACTGGTCGCGATCGCGGAGGACCGATGGCGGCGCTCCTCGCAGTAGATCCGTACGTCACCGACTGGCTCGACCTGCTGACACGCTGGCTGCACGTCATCGCCGGAATCGTCTGGATCGGCTCGTCCTTCTACTTCATCGCGCTCGACAACCATCTGCGTCCACCGAAGGACGAGACGGAGCGAGAGATCGGCATCGGCGGCGAGACGTGGGAGATCCACGGCGGCGGCTTCTACAACATCAAGAAGTACCTGGTCGCGCCGCGCGTGCTCCCCGAGACGCTGCACTGGTTCAAGTGGGAGGCGTACACGACGTGGCTGAGCGGCTTCGCGCTCATGATCGTCCTCTACTACCTCCACGCAGACACCTACCTCATCGACAAGAGCGTCGCCGATCTGTCGACCGGTGAGGCCGTCGCGATCAGCGTCGGCCTGCTGGCGGCGGCCTGGCTGGCGTACGACGCTCTCTGCCGCCTGCTCGGATCGAGACCGTTCGTGCTTGCTGCCGCGCTCCTCGGAATGATCACGCTCGCCGCTTGGGGCGTCAGTCATCTCTTCAGCGGACGGGCGACGTACCTGCAGATCGGCGCGATGCTCGGGACGATGATGGTCGGCAACGTGTTCTTCGTGATCATCCCGGCGCACTGGGAGCTCGTGCGAGCGAAGCAAGCCGGACGCGAGCCGGATCCCGCAGCAAATGCTCGCGGAAAGCTGCGTTCGGTGCACAACAACTACCTGACGCTGCCCGTCGTCTTCACGATGCTCTCGAACCACTTCCCGTTCACCTATGGACACAGCTACTCGTGGCTGATCCTCGTCTTCCTCCTCGTCATCGGTGCCTGGGTCAGGCACTTCTTCAACCTGCGACACCTGGGACGAACCGTCTGGGCGATTCCGGTTTCGGCGGCGATTGCGATCGCGGTGCTCGCGATTCTGATCCGCCCTCAAAGCGAGTCCGCGGCGGGAACGCCGACCGTCGAGTTCGCGCAGGTCGCGCGCATCGTCGACCAGCGCTGCACGGCTTGCCATTCCCAGCAGCCGACGAAGGTGAGCACGGCGCCGCGCGGGATCAAGCTCGACACGCCCCAGGAGATCAGGGCCCAGGCAGCCGGAATCGAGCAACAGGCCGTGCAAACCAAGGCGATGCCGCTGGGGAACGTGACGGGCATGACGCAGGCCGAGCGCGACCTCCTCGGGCGCTGGATCGCACAAGGCGCGAGAATCCCGTGAGCATGATCGAGATCACAACCGGCGACCTCCGCTTCCTCGCGCGCTTCGAGGAGGAGCTCGCACCGCAGACCGTCGCTGCGTTCCGGAGGATCCTGCCGTTCGACGACCGCATCATCCACTGCCGCTGGAGCGGCGAGTCGAACTGGATTCCCTGGGGAGACCGCGAGCTCGGGATCGGGCCTGAGAACGCCACCTCGTACCCGCACCCCGGCGAGCTCGCCCTTTACCCGGGCGGCCAGAGCGAAACGGAGCTGCTGCTCCCCTACGGGTACTGCTCCTTCGCATCGAAGGCGGGACACCTGTGGGCGAATCACTTCGCGACCCTCGTCGAGGGGCAGGAGCAGCTCTCCGAGCTCGGCCGACGCACGCTCTGGGAGGGAGCGCAGCCGATCTTGTTTCGGGAGGTCGGGTGACGCTCTACCGGCCGGAGGCCTTCGAGCCGCTGGTCGACACCCCTTGGAGCGAGCTACGCGCTCGCGCAGCGATTCGGGACATCGTCGCGGACGCGGACTCCGCGTTCCGCGGCCCGCGGCTCTTCTGGCAAGCGGACGACTGGGACGGCTGGCATTCGACGAGCCCGATGAAGAACCTGTACGTGGGCACCGCCGGAGTGCTCTGGGCGCTCGATCGCCTGCGACGGCACGGCCACACCGAGACCAGGCTCGACCTCGGCGACCTCGCGCGCCGCAATGTGGAGTTGTTCCGTGAACGACCGGACTATATGAAGGGCGAGAAGGTCCCTTCGCCGCGGGCGTCCGCCTTGTTGACTGGAGAGACCGGCATTCTCCTGGTCGCCTGGCGCCTGACTCCGAGCCCTGAGCTCGCGGACGATCTGATCGCACGCGTCCGGCAAAACGTCGACAACGAGGCGGACGAGTTGATGTGGGGATCGCCGGGCACACTGCTCGCCGCGCAGGCCATGCTCGACTGGACGGGAGAGGAGCGGTGGCGTGACGCGTGGAACGAGAGCGCGGACGCACTCATGTCGCGCCGTGACTCGGAGGGGTACTGGACCCAGCGCCTCTACGGTCAGGAGTTGCACGGCCTCACGCCCCCGCACGGGCTCGTCGGGAACGTCCAGGCCCTGCTTCCGCTGCTCGCCGAGGATCGAGCCGACGCACTAAAGCGCGAGTCCGCCGCGATTCTCGCGTCCAATGCCGTCCAGGAGGAAGGGCTGGCGAACTGGCCGCCACGGCCGCGTCCCGAACTGCCTGGGCCGGACGGCCAGATCCGCCTTCAGTGGTGTGCGGGTGCGCCCGGGATCGTCGTCGGCGCGGCGGAGTACCTCGACGAGGAACTTCTCCGCGCAGGCGCCGAGCTGGCGTGGCACACCGGGCCTCCGACTCTCGAGAAGGGACCCGGCATCTGTCACGGCACCGCCGGCAACGGTTATGCGTTTCTCAAGGTCTTCGCCCGGACCGGAGACGAGAGGTGGCTCGAGCGCGCGCGCCGTTTCGCGATGCACGCGCTCGCGCAGGTCGAGCAGTTGCGTGCCGAGCGCGGCCGCGGACGCCACTCGCTGTGGACCGGGGACGTCGGCGCGGCGCTCTACGTGGCCGACTGCATCGCCGGGACGAGCGGCTATCCCATTCTCGACGGCTGCTAGCGCTCTTCGCGCACGTACGGCAACCCCAGTGCCGCTGGAGCGCCGAACCGTAACCGTGCCGCCCGCGAGGAAACGAGCACCAGCGCCACGATCGTGGCGACGTACGGCAACGTCTGAAAGAGCTCGGGCGCGACCGTCACGCCGTGTCCCTGGAGAGCGAACGGCAGCGCCGTGAAAGCGCCGAAGAAGTAGGCGCCCAGCAGACAGAGTGTCGGCCGCCAGAACGCGAAGATCACGAGCGCGATCGCGATCCACCCGGCGCCACCCGTCAGGCCGTCGGCCCATTGCGGTGTGATCGACAGGCTGAACGCTGCGCCGCCGACACCGGCAAAAGCTCCGCCGACGAGCGTGTGCGCATAACGGTACGCAGCAACGTTGACCCCCATCGCGTCCGCTGCAGCGGGAGACTCGCCGACGGCACGCACATTGAGCCCGGTACGCGTTCGCGTTAGATAGAGCGCAACGAGGATGACGCAGACCCACGACGCGTAAACCAAGAGCGACTGCCCGAAGACCATCGGACCGATCACCGGCAGGTCCTGGAGCGACTTGGGAAACACCTCCTGGAACTGATGTCTCGCAGGGGAGCCCGTGAGCTTCAGGTCGTTGCCGAGGTACGACGAGAGACCTGCAGCACCGGCGAAGATCGTCAGCGCGAGGCCGGAGACGATCTGGTTCGCACGCAAGGTCACGACGAGGAACGCATGGATGGCTGCCATGGCCGCGCCGGCCAATGCCGCCACGCCGATTCCCGCGGCCAGCACGAGCGCTGACGGCCCAGGCAGGCGCTGCACTGCCCAGAAGCCCATGACGGCGCCGACGAGCATCATGCCCTCGACGCCGAGGTTGAGCACGCCGGAGCGTTCGGCCAGCAGTTCGCCGAGCGCCGCGTAGAGGAGCGGCGTCCCGTAGAGAACTCCCGAGGCCAGCACGACCACGACGAGGCTGTTGTTCACGGCGTCGGCTCCGGCGCCGGGGACTTGGTCACGCGTGGCCCACGTTCGAAGCGCACGCGGTAGCGGACGAACAGCTCGCCGCCGAGAACGCAGAAGAGGATCAGGCCCTGCATCACGCCCACGAGCCCGTTCGGGAAGTCAACGCCCTGCAGGGCGAAGCCTGCGTTTTGCAAACCGCCGAGCAGCAATGCAACCGGCACCACCGCGAGTGGGTTGTAGCGTGCAAGCGCCGCGACGACGATGCCCGTGTAGCCGTAGTTCGCCTGGCGTAGCCCGCGCGGATCGAGTTGATGGCGAAAGTCCCCGTCCTGACTGGCGCCTCCGATCCCCGCGATCGCACCGGAGAGGCACATGACGGCGAGGATCTTCCGCCGTGTCCGCATTCCCGCATAACGGCCCGCGCGAGGGGCGTCCGCAATCACCTGCACCTCGAAGCCGAAGCGCGTTCGTGCGTACAGGACCCAGACGACCACGGCCACTCCGATCGCCAGGAGGAATCCCAGTGGCAAAGCCACGCTGTGGACGCTCCAGCTCGACCAGGTCGCCTCGCTGGGCAACGATTTTCCCTGCGGGAAGACGCTGGCCTGGAAGCCGCTCGTGTCGCGCAGATAGGAGTGGCTGTCGAAGATCAGATACTCGAGGACGAGGCCGACCACGTAGTTGAGCATCAGCGACGTGATGATCTCGTTCGTCGAGAAGAACGCCCGCAGGACGGCGGGAATGGCAGCGAGGAGCGCACCGCCGACGGCGCCGGCAGCGACCATGCCGGCGATCACGAGCGGCGACGGCGCGCCGGCCATCAGCAGTGCGACGATGGCGCCCGTGATCGCACCGCCGTAGAGCTGGCCCTCGCCGCCGATGTTGAAGAGGTTCATCCGGAAGGCGACTGCGGCGGCCAATCCCGTGAACGCCAGCGGCGTCGCCGAGACGACCGTCTCGCTGAGTGCCCCGTGCGCGATGAACGCCGCGTCGAACAGGCGGTGGAAGGAACGGATCGGAGGATGGCCCGTGAGCAACAGGACTACGGCGGAAAGCACGAACGCGACCACGAGCGAGGCGATCGGAACGACGACCGCGAGCCACCAAGGCTGTTGCAGACGACGCTCGATCCGCATCAGTCCTGCTCCCGTCCCCCTGCCATGAGCAGCCCGAGCTCCTCGACGGTCGTGGACGCCGCCTCGCGCTCGCCCGCAACGCCGCCCTCGTACATCACGGCAATCCGGTCGGCGAGGGCGAGAATCTCGTCGAGGTCCTCGCTGAGAAGCAACACGCCCACTCCCGTTGAGGCCGCCTCGCGTAGATAGGAGTGGACGGTTTCGATGCTCGAGACGTCGAGGCCGCGCGTCGGTGACGCCGCGATGAGAACTGCAGGTTCGCCGGAGAACTCACGCGCCAGCACGACCTTCTGCACGTTCCCACCCGAGAGCTGCCAGGCCGGCACCTGACACCCTGACGTGCGTACGTCGTAGTTGTCGATCGCACGGTCGGCGAGGTCGCGGATGCGTGCAAGGCGCAAGAAGGGCCCGCGTGAGACCGGGGCGCGGCGATACGACTTGAGCACGACATTGGACGCGATGCTCAAGCCCGGCGCAACGCCGGTGCCCAGACGGTCTTCGGGGACGTAGGCGACGCCGGCCGCGATCGCGCTGCGCGGATCGCCGCTTCGCACCCTGCGGCCCTTGATCTCGACGGTTCCCTTCGTCGCAGGCCGCATTCCGACAATCGTCTCGGCGAGCTCGCGCTGACCGTTCCCGGCGACGCCCGCGACAGCGACGATCTCGCCGCGCCGGAGGCGCAGCGACACGTCCTTGACGGCGGGCACTCCGCGGTCCCCGTCGGCCCAGATGCCGTCGAGTTGCAGCACGGCCTCACCCGGGGCCGGGCGATCGTGGTGGCGCCGTCCGATTTCGACCTCGCGCCCGACCATCAATGCAGCCAGCGACCTCGGTGTCGCGTCCGACGCGGCGACTGTCGCAAGCGAGCGCCCACGGCGCAGTACCGTGACTCGATCCGCGACTGCCTTCACTTCATGCAGCTTGTGCGAGATGAAGATGACGGTGCGACCGTCCGCCGCCATCGCACGCACGGTCTCGAAGAGCGCGTCCGCTTCCTGTGGAGTCAGCACCGCGGTCGGCTCGTCCAGTATGAGAATGCGTGCCTCCTGGTAGAGCGCCTTCAGGACCTCGACGCGCTGTTGCTCACCGACCGAGAGCTGCCAGATGCGCGCGCGGGGGTCGACGGCGAGCCCGTAGCGACGTGAGAGCTCTGCGACTCGCTGCTCGATTGCACGGGGCCGCAAACGAAATGCCCGGCCGATGTCCCGTTGGTCGCCGAGAACGACGTTCTCGGCCACCGTGAAGGGCGACACGAGACGGAAGTGCTGGTGCACCATCGCAATCCCTGCGGCGATCGCGTCGCGGGGCGAGTGGAACTCGACCGGTCGGCCGGAGAGAAGAATCTCGCCTTCGTCCGGGCGGTAGAGGCCCGTGAGGATGTTCGACAGCGTCGTCTTGCCGGCGCCGTTCTCTCCGAGGAGGGCGTGCACCTCGCCCTTCGCGGCTTCGAAGTCGACGCGGTCGTTCGCCACGACCGCGGGAAACCGCTTCGTGATTCCGCGCAACGCAACCGCGGCCGGCATGGTGGAGGGGTTGGGCGGGGAGGCTTCGCCTTCCCCGCCCACTGAATCAGCCCTTGGCGCTGCCGATCACGCCTCTGACGAGCCAGTTGATCGCGTAGAGGTCCTTGACCGTCAGGCGCTTGCCTTTCGGAACACGCAACTTGCCCTTCTGGTCGTAGAGCGGACCGGCGAACTCGTAGAACTTGCCGTTGATGAGGGCCTGCTTCTTCCTCGCGATCGCAGCCTTCGTCTTGGCACTGACCTTCGGCCCGTAGGGAGCCAGGCCGATCATGCCGTCCTTGAGGCTGCCGTAGTAGAAGTTCGTCTTCCAGGTCCCGTTGAGCAAAGCCTTGACCTTGCGTAGGTAGTACGGGCCCCAGTTGTAGATCGAAGCCGTCAGCCACTGCTTCGGAGCGAACGTGTGCGCATCCGAGTCGTAGCCGACCCACGGAACGCCCTTCGACTCCGCGAATTGACCGGTCGCCGGACTGTCGACGTTCTGACCGAGAACGTCAGCGCCGGCTGCGACGAGGCTCTGCGCCGCCTTCTTCTCCTTGCCGAGATCGAGCCAGGCATTCGTCCAGATCAATCTGATCCTGGCGCCGGGGTGAGTTGCCTGCGCACCGAGCGCAAACGCGTTCGCGTGCCGGATGATCTCCGGAATCGGAAACGGAACGACGTATCCGATCACACCCTTCTTCGTTGCGGCACCTGCGGCCATCCCCGAGAGGTAGATCCCGTCCTCTCCTGCCCCGAAGTACTCCGCCATGTTCGCGGACTGCGCGGTGCCGGTAGCCATCTCGAACTTGACGTCCGGGTACTTCTTCGCCGCTGCCACCATCGCCGGCTGAAAGCCGAAAGAGGTGGCGAAGATGATCTTGTTGCCGTCTCGAATCAGGCTTTCGATGACCTGTGTGGTCTGCGGGCCTTCCGGCACGAGTTCCTTGTACGTCGTCTCGACCTTGGAACCGAGTTGCGCCTGCACGTACAGGCGGCCTTTGTCGTGTGCCTGCGACCAACCGTTGTCGTTGTGCGGACCGACGTACATCCAGGCGGCCTTGAGAGCCGCCGCTTTCTTCTGCGTCCGTGCCGAGCCTGTCGAGACGCCGAGCGCGAGGATCAACGCGGCGGCGAGCGCAAGCGGCAGGGCGAAACCGAACTTCCTCTTCGTCATGTTCTCCTCTCTCCTGTTCCTCGGGTGCCGCACGCGACTATAGGGCTGCCGACGGGCGATTCCTAGGTGAGCCTCGCGAGGGCCCCGGCCAGGACGTCGACGGCCAGCTCGACGTCTTCCGCCGAGGATTCCTCCTGCGGCGAATGGCTGATCCCGCCGTTCAAGCTGCGGACGAAGAGCATCGCCGTCGGGACTCCGGCGCCGGCAAGAGTCGCCGCATCGTGCCCGGCTCCCGAAGGGAGCTCCACGATCGGCAGGCCACGTTCCTGGAGCTCCGCCCGGAGTGCGCCGATCGGTTCTTCGGCCATCGGAACGGGCTCGAGCCGGAAGTCGGCCCGGAGGCCGAGCTCGGCGACGAGGCGGTCGAGGCGCTCCCGATCGGGGGCGCGAGCGTCGACCGAGACACGAACCCGGCCCGGAATGACGTTGACGGCTCCCGGCTCGACATCGACCACCCCTACCGTGGCCACCGCCCCGTCCACGGCTGTCGCAATGTCACGCACCTGCAGGATGTAGACGGCGGCCGCCACCAGAGCGTCGAGACGGCCGAGCATCGGGACGGTGCCCGCATGCCCGACGTGCCCTTCGAAGGTGCGCTCTCCGCGGACGATGCCGACGATCCCCATCGCGAGCCCCAGCGGAGCGCCCGCCCGCTCCAGCACAGGCCCCTGCTCGATGTGCACCTCGAGGAAGCACTCCGGCAGCGCGCCGCGCGCGACGAAGGCGGAGCTCCCGACACAGCCGCGCTCCTCGTCTCGAAAAACGGCCACGGCTCCCTTCCCGACGCGCTCGACCGCCTCGATCGCCGCGACGACCCCGAGCGCACCGTCGAACTTCCCTCCGAAGGGCACCGAATCCAGATGCGAGCCGGTCCAGACGCTCGGCTCTGAGCTCCGGCCGATGAGATTGCCAGCCTCGTCGACCTCAACCTCGAGCCCGGCCTCCCGCATCCACCCGGCCGCCAGCCCGTGGGCGCGATCCTCCCCCTCGGTGCCGGCAACGCGGTCGGCGCCGACCCGGCCGCCGATGGCGTACAGCTCGTCAAGCCGCTCGTGAACGCGCACGTTGCGATCATCCCTCGTGGGCGTGACGCCAGCGGACGCGTACCGGTGCCAGGCACGGGTACGACTTTGTGACGAGTCGCGCCTAGAGGCCGAACGGGTTGACCGGCTTGGGGCGCGACAAGGCGAGAAGGCTCTTCGTCTTGGACGTGACGACAGCGGACGCGTACCGGTGCCAGGCACGGGTACGACTCTGTGACGAGTCGCGCCTAGAGGCCGAACGGGTTGATCGGCTTGGGGCTCGTCGAGACGAGCACGCTCTTCGTCTCGAGGTAGAGCTCGAGCGTGTCGAGGCCGAGCTCGCGGCCGAAGCCGGACTGCTTGTAGCCACCGAACGGGATTCCGGGGAACGCGGTGTACGGCATGTTGATCCCGACGGTTCCCGCCTTGATCCGGCTCGCGACGCGATGGCCGCGCGCCGGGTCGGCCGTCCACACCGTTGCCATCAGGCCGTAGCGCACGTCGTTCGCGATACGGATCGCGTCCTTCTCGTCCTCGAACGGGATCAGGGTGACGACAGGGCCGAAGATCTCCTCCTGCGCCACCGACATCGGGCTCTCGACGCCTGCAAGCACGGTCGGGGGATAGAACGCGCCCTTGCCGTCGCCGATCGCTCCCCCGGTAACGACTTCGGCGCCCTCTTCACGTCCCTGCTCGACGAAGCCGTGCACCTTGTCGCGGTGCGCCGCCGAGATGAGGGAGCCGACCTGCGTCTCCGGATCCAGCGGATCGCCGACCCGCAGCTGCTGCGCAAAAGCGGAGAACTTTCCGACGAAGTCGTCGTAGATCGAGCGCTCGACGAGTACACGCGAGCGCGCTTCGCAGCTCTGCCCGGCGGAGTAGTAGATCGACCAGACCGAGCTCGGGATCGCATCGTCGAGATTCGCATCCGCGAACACGAGGCTCGGGCTCTTGCCGCCGAGCTCGAGCGTGATCCGCTTGATCGGTCCCGACGCAAGCCGCATGATCTCGCCGCCCGTCGCCGTCGATCCGGTGAACGCGACCTTGTCGACGCCCGGATGACGGACGAGATATGCGCCGGTCGTCTTGCCCGGACCGGGAACGATGTTGATCGAACCGGCCGGGAAACCCACCTCCGCCGCCAGTTCGCCGAGCCGAAGCGCGGTCAGCGGCGTCGCCTCGTCGGGCTTCAAAACGACAGAGCACCCCGCGGCCAGAGCAGGCGCGAGCTTCCAGGTCGCCATCATCAACGGGTAGTTCCACGGGACGATCTGGCCGGCCACGCCGACGGGCTCCTTCAACGAATAGAACAGGAGCGAGCCGCCGATCGGATTCGAGCGTCCCGCGATCGAGGCGATTGCGGACGCATAGAAGCGGAAGTTCTCGACCGCCTGGCTCACCTCCGCCTTGACCGACGAGATCGCCTTGCCGACGTTGCGCACCTCGAGCTCGGCAAGCTCCTTGCGGTTCGCGACGATCGCATCCGCAAGCGCGTGCAGCAAGCGTGAACGCTCGGTCGGCGGCGTCCTACCCCACGGCCCGTCGAGTGCCGCCCGTGCCGCGTCGACGGCTCGATCGATGTCCGCCTCGCCGCCCATCGCCGCACGTCCCAGCGCGTCACCCGTCGCAGGCTCCGTCAGGTCACGGAGATCTCCCGACGCGGGCTCGACAAGCTCGCCGTTGATGAAGAGCCCGTACTCCCGCTCGGTCGCGACCGCCATCGCAGCGAGGATACTGATTAGGGCAGCTTCGGCGGAACCGCGGGAACCGGCGGCAGCGTCACCTGGATGTCCGGCAAGGTCACCGCCGGAAGAGACAGGCCGGGATCGACGACCGGCACCGTCAGCGTGGGGGCATTCACAACGTCCGGCACGGACACCGGCAGCGGGAGCGGAAGAACCGGCTGTGTCCCCGCAGAGGTGCTCGCGACGGGCGGAACACGCCGCGGCGGAACGCTGCCAATCGGCGTCGAGCCGACAGGGGCCGCAGGCGCCGAAGTCGTGAGCGACTCGGTTGAGGTCTTGGGCGTCGAAAGCCGAACGGACGTCGTGCGCACCGCGTGCTGCGGAAGCTTGATCGCAGGTGCGAGCTTCGTCGCCGTCACAGGGTTCAACGCGGCGGGCGGCGGCGTCAGCTGCGGCCGAACGACAGGCGCAACGGCAAGCGTCGCGGTCGTCGCAACGGCTGCAGCCGCGGCGGCGAGCTTGACCGGTGTGACCCCACCCCTGAAGAACCAGCCGAAGAGCTCGGCGATGGAGGCGACGGCGCCGCGACGGGACGGGTTCGTCTCGAAGCGTCCGAGCTCGGCCGCGACGGAGCGCCGGGCACGAAAGATCAAGGTCTCGACGGCTGCGACGGAAACGCCGAGCTCGACGCCGATCTCCTCGTACGAAAGTCCCTGAAACTCCCGGAGGAGGAGCGCACGACGTTGTCGGTCCGGAACCGCCGAGAGGGCTCGCGTCAGATCGGCAAGCGAAACGGGGCTACCGCGCTCCGGTGACGCGAGCACGTCCTGCAACGCGTCCAAGTCCTGCGTTCCCTCGACGCGCCCTCGGCGCCGCGCCGACTGATGGCGGTTGTGACAGACGTTCTGCGCAATCTTGAAGAGCCAGGCGAGCTCGTAATCGGGAACGACACCGCGTCCGAGACCGCGCTGCGCATTGAGGAACGTCGTCTGCAAAGCATCCTCGGCTTCCTCACGCGAGCCAAGCCGGCTCAGGCAGAAGCCGAAGATCCGGGACGAATGCCGCTCATAGAGCAGGCGCGTCGCGTCGGCGGTTGGGACTTGGGCGAGGGCAGTGCTCAAGCAAACTCACTTTGGAACACATTCGTACTTTTGGCAAGGGGGTGCCGTGGGCACCTGCGGCAAGAGGCGCCCACGGCTTGGGGGAGGATCAGTGGAGAAGGGAAGAAGGCCTGGCGAGGTGATAGCCCTGGCCGTAATCGACGCCCAGGGTGCGGAGGAGAGCGAGATCCTCGTCGCTCGAGATCCCCTCGGCCACGATCGAGGCTCCGACGCCGCCGGCGAACCCGACGAGTGACGAAGCGAGCGCCTCGCGCGCCGGATCGCGGGAGATCTCTTGCGTGAGGCTCAGGTCGAGCTTCACGATGTCGGGAGCAAGCCTGAGGATGTGACGGAGATTCGCGAAGCCTGCACCGACGTCGTCGATCGCAAGCTGCGCACCGCGTTCTCGTAGAGGTGCAAGCGCAGCGCGCAACGCGTCGTAGTCGTCGACCTGTGCATGCTCCGTGATCTCGATCACGACACGCTCGGCAACGCCGACAAGCAGTTCGCAGAAGCGTGGATCGAGGGCCGTCGTCGGCGACACGTTGAGCGCAATCGCAACGTCCGCAGGGAAGTCGTCGAGCCGCAACAGGGCCGCGCGGATGGCTGCGAGCTCCAGCTCGACACCCAACCCGACCTCGGTCGCCTCGGCGAACCACGCGGAGGGTGAGCGCATCGGCTCGGTCCAGAAGCGGGCGAGAGCCTCGAGCGAGACGATGCGACAGTCGAGCAGGTCGAAGATGGGCTGGAACTCGATGTCCATGTGGTCCGAGTCGAGAATCGCGCGGATGCGCGACCATTCCAGCTTCCGCTTCTCGCTCTCCAGCTGCTCACGATCGATTTGATCCGCGACGATCTCCGCCAGCACGCGCAGGAAGCGCACGTCGCGATCGTTGAGGGACGGCTCGGCAGCGCGACTGAGACAGCAGAGTGTGCCGTACAGGGTTCCGTCCCAGAGCCGGATGGGAGCACCGATGTACGCACCGATGCCGGCCTCGCGCGTCAGCGGGAGATCGGCCGTGCGTGCATCCGCGGCCGCGTCGTGAATGAGATGAGGCAACTCGCCCTGGGTCATGCGCATGCAGTAGGTCTGCTCGACGGGCAGGTGCGTGCCGACCTCGAGGTCGAACCAGTCGTTCTCACCGTCGACCGCCTCCACGACGAAGTCCCCGTCGAATGAACCGAGGAGAGCAACGTCCATGTCGAGCGCTGCCCGCGCGAGCGAGAGGATCCGCTCGATTCCCTCGCTGGATCCGTCGACGCTGAGGCGCGCGAGCTCGGACAGCCCTTCGAGGCTCGGCCCGGGCTTCGTGGACGCCACGCCGCTCATCAGGCGATGCTCGCTTCGCGAGGGACGAGTTGGGTGACGGTTGCCCTGCGCGGCGTGTCGAGGATCGCATCGATCAGCTTGAGCGCCGGCGTGTCCTTCGTCAGGCAGCGCTCGGCACCCGCGGCCAGCGCGTGGAACGCGATCTGAGGCGAGCGCGCCGCGGTGACCATCACGACACGCGTGGACGGAGAGACACGCCGAACCCTTCGTGTCGCCTCGATGCCGTCCATGCTCGGCATGTGCACATCCATGAGAACGACGTCGGGACGCAAGGCCTCGGCGAGCGAGACTCCCTCGATGCCGCTCGATGCGGAGCCCACGACCTCGATGCGCTCGTCAATTCCGAGCGTCAGCATCAAGGCCTCGGCGAAGAGCGCGTGATCGTCGACGACGAGCACCCGTACGACGTCGTTACGGCCACCTCGGTTGCTGTACAGGTTTCGCATTGGCGGAGAAGAACGCGTTCTTCCCGCAAACTTGCGCCCCTACGCAGCGAATCACTCGTTCGAGGGAACGCGAACGTAGACAGCCGCCTTTCCATCCAGCGCGGCTCGCCGGAAGGAACGGTCTCGTTCAAGTCGTTGCTGTGGCTTGCTCCCGCGCGTGACGACGACAGCTGTCGCTTCGCGCAGCAGCGCATCCCCGGCCGGGCTGGCGTCGAGCCAGTCGAGATAGAGACGTTGATCGCGGCGGGAGAACGCGTCGAGAGGATTCGCGATCCAGACACGCCGCCCGTCGAGCGCCAACTGTTCGGCGTCGATGCCGTCGGCGAGGATCGGCTTGCCGGCAGCCAGGCGCGCCGCCTCACTGCGGACCCGCTCTCCGGCAGCGTGCTGGCGCGGTGTCTGGACGACCCCAAGGACGAGGAACGCAGCGGGAATCGAGGCGCACAGCACGAGTGTGCGAGGCGACACAGAGACGTCGCGCAGGGACCGCTTTCCGAGACCCCGTGCGGCGAGAGCCGCGAGGAAGCAGAGCAGCCAGACACTGTTTCGCCCCGCGTGCAGCGTCAGCCCTGCCAATGCCGCGATACAGGCGAGCTCCCACACTCTCAGGCCGCCGGAACGGAACGCCCAAACGAGCAGAGGGAGCGCGAGCACGATGAAGAGGACGTCGAAGGGCCTGTGGAGGGACAGAGGCGCCCACATCCCTTCTCCGCGCTGCGCGGCTTCGCTTCGAAGGACGCCGAGGTAGTACTTGCCCGACGCGGCGAGAGCCGGGGTGAGGAAGAGCGCCGCGCAGCACGCGGCCAGGACGCTCGCGGCGACAACGGGCTCGCGTCGCGCACGTTCGAGCACGAGATACGAGGCCACGACCGCGAGCCCCACGAGCACCGCGCCGTGGAGGTTGGCCCAGAGGACGATGAGCGGGACGAGGAGCCACACGCGCCGGCTCGGTCTTCGTGACTCAGCGCGGAGAAGGAGCAACGCCACACAGAACAGTACGAGGGAGAAGAGCTGCGCGCGCACGATGATGAAAGAGGGGAAGGCGGCGAAGAAGACGAGCACGAGGACCGCCGCGCTTGCTGCATCCGGCGCGCCGAGAGCACGCATGCCGAGAGCAAGCAGCGTCAGCGTCAGACTTACTGCGACCAGCTGCGCGAGCAGCAGGCCGCGATCCCCGCCCACGGCCTGCAGCGCGTGGAAGACGAGCTCCCCGAGGACCGGGACGTTCACCCAGTCCACCGAGGGCGCAGCGGCATACGGAACACCCGACGGGATCGAGTCCTGCGCCATGATCGTCCGGCCGAGCGCAGCAAGCCATCTCGCATCGGCTCCGACGCTCCCGAGGAGCGCGCAGGCGCCCGCGCCTAGGGCGACGGCAAGCCAGGTGAGCCTGGAGCTCTGCGGCCTGGGCTCCATGGATGAGGCATCGGCCTTGGAACCCGGGCGCTGTAGCTCGGTCGGCTGAAGGCCTAGGAAACCCGCTCGAACAGGGCAGCCTGGCCCTGACCCACACCGACACAGAGAGTCGCAAGCCCGTAGCGGCCCCGGCGCCGGCGCAGCTCGTGCAGGAGCGAGACCACGAGGCGCGCTCCCGTCATCCCGAGCGGATGGCCGATCGCGATTGCGCCTCCGTTGACGTTGACTCGCTCCTCGTCGAGGCCCAGCTCTCTGATGACGACAAGGCTCTGCGACGCGAACGCTTCGTTCAGCTCCACGAGATCGAGCTCGTCCACAGACACGCCGGCACGCGCGAGCAGCTTGCGCACGGCGGGAACAGGACCAATGCCCATGACGCGCGGATCGACCCCGGCGACCGCACTGCCGACGAAGCGGCCGAGCGGTTCGACACCCAATTCGTGTGCCTTCTCCTCGCTCGCGATCACGAGCGCCGCCGCACCGTCGTTGATCCCGCTCGCGTTGCCGGCCGTGACCGTGCCACCTTCGCGGAACGCAGGCTTCAACGCTGCAAGCTTCTCGCTGCTCGTATCGGGACGTGGGTGCTCGTCGCGATCGACTCCGTTCACCGAGACGAGCTCGTCGTCGAAGCGACCAGCTTCCGCCGCAGCCGCCCAGCGTTGCTGAGAGCGCAAGCCGAAAGCGTCCTGCTCCTCCCGCGACACGTGCCAGCGCTCGGCGACATTCTCACCCGTCTCGCCCATCGTCTCGAGCGGGAATTTCTCTTCGAGGCGCGGATTGGGAAATCGCCAGCCGAGCTGTGTGTCGTAGATGGTTCCGTCGCCGTACTCAGGCTTCGCCGTCACAAGCGGCGCGCGACTCATCGACTCGACGCCACCGGCAATGAAGAGCTCGCCGTCTCCCGCCGCGACGGCGTGGCAGGCCGAGACGACCGCGGACAGCCCCGAGGCACAGAGGCGGTTGACGGTGACTCCCGCGACCGTCTCGGGTAGGCCTGCGAGCAAGACGGCCATGCGCGCCACGTTGCGGTTGTCCTCGCCCGCCTGGTTCGCAGCGCCGAAGTAGACGTCCTCGATCTGCTCGGGAGGCACGCCCGCACGCGCGACTGCTTCGGCGATCACGGTCGCCGCCAGGTCGTCGGGCCGCAACGTCGAGAGCGCGCCGTCCTTGCGCCCGATCGGCGTGCGGACGCCCGAGAGGATGACCGCGCGACTCACGACCCGACGAATTCGATCCGGACTGGCTCTTCGTAGGCGCCGGCCGCTTCGGCACGCCGCAGGAGCTCGGCGACGGCCTGGCGTCCCTCGTCGCCGTAGTCGGACGTGAGCTCGTTGACGTACATCTCGATGAAGCGGTCCGCCGTCTGCGCGTCGAGGTCGCGCGCGAAGCCGAGCGCGTACTGCGTCGCCTCGTCGCGATGTGCGAGGCCGGTCTCGATCGACTCGCTCAGCACGCTTGAGAGCACGTCGAGCCGCGGCAGGTCGCGGCGCGCGACGTTCACTCCAAGCGGCAACGGCAAGCCCGTTTCGAGAAGCCACCACTCACCGAGGTCGAGCACCTTGACGAGCCCTTCGTCCGCGTACGTGAGCTGTCCTTCGTGAATCAGCAGGCCGGCGGCTGCACCGCCCGACTTGACCTCGCCGAGGATCTGGTCGAAGGCGACCGCCCGATGGGCGAACGGGCCGCCGAGCGCCATGCCCAGGACGAGGAACGCAGTGGTCAAGCGCCCGGGAATCGCGATCTCGACGTGACGCAGGTCCTCGCGCGAAAGCTCAGTGGTCGCGACGACCACGGGCCCGTAACCGGACCCGATCGACGCCCCGTGGGGTAGCAGCGCATACCGATCCTGGACGAGCGGATACGTCGCCAGCGAGAGCGCCGTCACCTCGAGCCTTCCCTCGAGCGCCCATTCGTTGAGGACCTGGATGTCCTCGGGCACGAACTCGAACTCGAATCCACGCGGATCCACATTGCCGGAGACGAGTCCCCAGGCCATGAACGCGTCGTCTGGATCTGCCGAATGGCCGATGCGGATCCGCACCCGGACCAGCCTAGTCCGGCACACTGTGGCGTCGTGGCCAAACCGGCTCTCAGCGACGCGATCCAGGACTACCTGCGCGAGATCTACAAACTCGGTGCCGACGCCGGCCGCGTCTCGGTGACTGCGCTGGCGAAACGCCAGGGGGTCTCGCCGGCGTCCGCCAGCGCCATGGTGAAGAAGCTGGCCGCGCTCGAGCTCGCCGTCCACCAGCCCTACCGGGGAATCGAGCTCACCACGGCCGGCGAGCAGGTCGCGCTCGAAGTGATCAGGCACCACCGGCTGCTCGAGCTCTACCTCGCCGAAACGCTGGGCGTCGATGTGGAAGCTGTGCACGACGAGGCCGAACGGCTCGAGCACGCATTGTCCGAGGAGCTGGAAGAGCGGATCGACAAGGCACTCGGATTCCCGACGCACGATCCGCACGGCGACCCGATCCCGGATGCGAATCTCGAGTGGCCTGCTCAGCCGACGGCGCCGGCCGACGGCTCAATTCATCGAGCGAAGCGAAGATCTCCCTGATCACCGAGGAAAGTGCAACGCACTTTCCTCGGAATTAGCGGCCGAAGAACCAGCGCTCCAAAGGCTTCAGCAACTCGCTGCGGGTGAACGGCTTCATTTTCTCCGAGCGACCGTCGCTCTCCGACACGCTGAGGTCGTCCTCGAGCGCACTGTTCGCCGCCTCGAGCGCGTCCTCGAGCTCGTAGCCCTCGAAGAGGTAGTCGTCCCGTCGAGGCTCGTCACTCGCGCGGTTCTCGGGATTGACCGCCCGCCCCACCGCCCAGAGCGCGCCCTGCTTGCGCTCGATCCAGATCACGATCGTTTCCGCAGCGCCCGCATCGTCGACCCCATGGACGACCCTTTCGGCGAAGCGGCCCTCCGTCGATTTCCGCCTCACGGCGCCAAGGATACAATCGCCCGATGCAGCGATTCGCAAGCCTGCTGCGCTCGCCGTTCTCGTTTCTCTTCGCCCGCTCGAGCACCGAGGAGCGCGTGGCCGCCTACGTCATCCGCGAACACGGGCGTGGCCGCGGGCTCGCCGAGATCTTGGAGGACAGGTACGTGCAGAACCGCTTGAGCCCGCAACAGCGGCTGCGACTGCTCGACCGGCCCGAATTGATCCAGGCCCTCGGAGACGAGACGGTCGAGGACACCCGGCGCGACCTCGAGGGCGCCCGGACCTAGAGCTCCGTCCCGACGCCGCGCTCACGCGCGCGTTCGACGACCGCGGCTGCGACGGCAACGTCCCACGCCGCGATGCCGTTCGATTTGAAGACGACGATGTCGTCCGGCGACTGCCGCCCCGGCAGCTCGGCCGCAACCACCTCGTGCAGCTCGTGGACCTCCAGCCAGTCGAGCACTCCCTGTTGGATCGGCTCGATCAGGTCGGCCGACTCGATGCGGGCCTGCTCCTTCCAGTCGCAGCAGACGAACGACGCACGCTCGAGCACCACGTTGTCGAGCTCGCGCGCTGCCGGCATGTTGGCGCCGACCGCACACACGAGTGCGCCCGGCCGAAGCCATTCTCCGCGGAGCACCGGGTCCCGTGTAGTCGTGATCGTCACGACGATGTCCTGCTCCGCCGCCTCACGGTTGCTCTCCGCCGGCTCGGCGCCGACACGGTCGCAGAACGCCAGCAGATTGCGCTCGGTGCGGCAGTAGGCGACGACGCGGTCGAGTGCCGGAAGCGCGGCGCGGATGCAGGCAACCTGCGTCACCGCCTGATCACCGCAACCGATCACTCCGAGCGACATCGCGCCTTCGCGCGCGAGGTGCTTCGCGGCGACCGCACTCGCGGCGCCTGTGCGCAACCGTCCGAGCTGATCCGCCTCGATCACCGCGACGAGCTCCGGTCTGTCGACGGCGAAGAGCGCAAAGACAAACGCGGCACCCTCTGCGAACCCTGCGTAGACCTTGGCGCCCGCGTAGCCGAGCTCGAGATCCGACGCGGCCATGTCCGCCAACCGCCCCTCGTGGAGCCTCAACCGCCGGCGCGGGGCGATCTCCACGACCCCCGCGGCCATGCGCAGAAAAGAACCCTCGACCGCCTGTACCGCGTCATCGGGTGAGAGCAGTCCCTGCACGTCGCTCTCCGAGAGGAAAAGCGTCACTCGAGCTCGGTGCCGTCCCGAACGACGATTCGATCGCCCTCGATCCGGACCACGGCTTTCCACGGGACGGCGTTCGGCCTGTGTGCCCTCGGAGTACCGATCCCAAAATGCTCCAGCTGGCCCCGTTTGCCGACGACGAGCGCGTCGATACGCGGATGTCCGCTCCCCAGGGCGGCCCGCATGTCGCGGCAACGACCGAGCCGCCGACCCGACTCGGTCTCGATCATCCGGCCGGTCATGGAGGAAAACGTCCTCAATGATCGGATCCTGGAATCTTCGCGATGTACGGTCGGAGGCGGTCGTCTCCTCGGCCGAGCCCGAGCTCCTCGGCGCGCTTGCGGAGCTTGACGTGCGAGCCGACCTCGGCGACCTCATCCCAGGGAATCCGCACGCGGCCGCCTCCTCCGACCCAGGCAGCGACGCGCCCGATCAATCCGCCCCTGGCTCGCCAGACTCCTGGACCGCAGAGGATTGCGGTCAGTTCGAAGTCCGCACCGGGCGCGCCCTCGAGCGCAAGGTCGTCGACCTTTCCGCAGCGCCGGCCGTCGCAGTCGAGCAGCTGATGATCGAGGACGTTCAGCCCGAGGTCGATCGAGTCGGTCAATTCTGACCCACGTTCGTGAGGATCATGAGTGGAACGGCGCTCACGGCAATCACCATGATCACCACGAGGTACACGAGTCCCAGGACGTTGGCAATCCGTCCGTTCGTGTATTCCCGCATGTACGTGCGGTCGTTGGCGACGAGAAAGATCGGGATGTACGTCAGAGGCAGCGCCACCGCCGAGAAGATGACCGCGTATTCCGTCAGCTGAACAGGATCGACCCCGGTCAGGACCACGCCGAGCGCGAGGACGAGGAGCACGAGCCAGGTGACCGTGAAGCGCGGCGCTCCGCGAGGGTGGCGATAACGGCCCCACTCCCAGCCGAGGAACTGGGCGAGGTTGTACGCGCCTGAGAAGAGCGTGTCGATTGCCGCCCCGCTCACGGCGAACAGAATGCCGACGAGGGCCAGCAGAAGCCCGATCTGGCCGACCGGGACCTCGACGCCGAGGGCGATCGAACCGAGGAACTGGGGCTCGATCCCCTTCCCGAGAAAGAGCGCCCCGCCGACGATCATCAGTGCGAACGACAGAAAGCCGCCGAGCCCATAGCCGATCATCGAGTTGACCTTGTTCAGGCGGAGGTCCTTCGGGCCCCACCGCTCCTCCACTCCGCCCGACGAATAGAAGTACACCTCGTAGGGAGTCATCGCCGCGCCCAACAGGCCGACGGCGAAGTACGCGTAGAGCACCGGGCTCTGCGTCTGCATGTGCGGCACGAAGCCGTGTCCGACGGCGCCCCAGGCTGGATGCAGCTTCACCGCCGCAACCGCGAAGACGAGCATGCAGAGGCCGCCGTACCCGAAGATCCGCTCGATCCACTCGAACGCGACGACCCACACCACGATCATCAGGGCCACGCCGGCGATCACGATCAGCCAGCGGTAGGACAAACCCGAGAGGAGTTGCAGGCAGATCGCGACACCGCCGATCTCGGCGGTCAGCGTCATCAGGTTGACGACCTGCGCGGAGATCAGGGCGGCAAGCCCGGCTTTGAAACCGATGCGTTCGCGAACCGCATCGAAGACAGCCTTGCCGGAGACGGCGGCGACGCGGCCGCACATCTCCGAGTACACGATGATTCCGACGACCCCGATGACGACGACCCAGAGCAGTTGGTAGCCGAACGTCGCACCGGCGGAGACGTTGAAGACGAGGTCGCCGATGTCGACGAAGCCGCCGATCGCAGCAAGGATCCCGAGCGCAACCTGGAAGATCTTCACTTCGAGAGCTTGTCCGCCAGGTCGGCATCCTTCGTCAGCGGTTGCCTCAGCGATGCCGCGACGACGCGATCGGTCGGATGAAGATGCAGTTGCTCGAGTTCTCCCGAGACCTTTCCCGCGAGCTTCGACAGCCTGCGCACCCTGGCCTCGATGCCCACGGCGGTGCGCCGCGTGGCCAGCGAGTCCGCGAGATCGGAGGCAGCGCGTGACAACTCGTGCGCATGGACGCGCGCAAAGGACTTCGTCGATGCACCCCTCGAGACATCGTTTGCGAGGAGCTGACCCTCGCTTGCCAGCGACCCCACTTTTTCCGCGTCTCGCTTCAGCGCGTGCCTGTCGACGGTTCCTCCGTTGCAGCCCGACAGGGCAAGCAACAGCAGGGTCAAAACGGTGGCCGGCCGCCTCACTTCTGTTCGATGAAGCTGATCGAGCCGTTCTTCTCGAGGACGGCCCATTTGACCTCGTCCAGAGATTCGATCTGCTGCAAGCGTGCCTGCTCCATCAGCTCGTCGAGGGTGAGCCGCTCGTTCTTGAGATTGCGATCGATCGTCTGGCCGTTCTGCACGAGAATCACAGGTTCCCCCTCGACCACGTTACGAATCCGGGTGGAGCGGTAAGTGACGAACGCGGTGGCAGTCGCGAGGAGGCCGACCGTCCCGGCGGCGAGGACGATCCCCGTCACCGAGTAGTCGCTCTGGGTGACTCCGTTCTGGACGAGATCCCCGATCACGACGAGTAGGACGACGTCAGAGGGCTCCATGGTCGACAGCTCTCTCTTGCCGACGACGCGCATCAGGAAGACGAAGACGAGCGAATCGGGAACGCCGGCCATCGCGGGTACGCATTCGCGTGAGCAGGTCGTCGTCCTGCCAGGCGCTACACTGGTGCGTCTTCAGAGCGCCCGTAGCTCAGGGGATAGAGCGCTGCCCTGCGGAGGCAGAGGTCGCATGTTCGAATCATGCCGGGCGCATACCCGCGCGAAAGCCGGACCGCTTACGCGGGCCATGATGCTTTCGCGCGGAGTCTTAACCGAGGAACGTTGATCAGCGGAAGGACGTATTACGCCGCAGTGCCTACGGTCGCTTCTTCCTCGATCATCGGTGTTGAGAAGTAGCGGGTCGCGAAGGGTTCCATTGGTTCGTCGAAGACGGAAAGGACCGTGCTACTCGAGAAGAAGCCGACGACCCGGAGCGTCTCTTCGCCGATGTTGTTCACGCTGTGGCGAACGAGCGCGGGCACGACCGCGAGAGTTCCGGCCTGGACGGCGGCCTGCTCCTCGCCAATCGTCACCTCGCCCCTGCCCGAGACGATGAGCAGAATCTCTTCGGCGCTGTCGGTGTGGCTGCCGAGATGCTCGCCCGGCTCCAACTCGAAATAAACGACCGCCGTGCTCTTGGTACCGGTGCCTGAAGAGATCGGGAAACCGGCGCGCACCCGCATCGCGGCATTGCGTTGCGACCAGCCTTCGAACAGCTCCAGCTCATCGATCTGGACGGCTTGCATGTGGTCTCCTTCTTTTGGCTTTACATGGTGTCAGGTCATCCTGACCCTTGGTTTACACTGTGTCAAGTGAAAAAAGAAACTCGGCGTGGATATCGGCTCAAAGAGCGGGCGCAGCAACAAGCCGAAACCCGGCGCCGGATCGTCGAGGCCGTCGTCGCCCTCCACGAGGAAGTGGGTCCGGCACGCACGACGGTCGTCGAGATCGCGGACCGGGCGCAGGTGAGCCGGCCTACGGTCTATACCCACTTCCCCGACGAGCGCTTGCTGATGACCGCCTGTTCGCAACACTGGTTGCTCGCCAACCCTCGTCCCGACACTGCCGCCTGGAAGCAAATCGCAGACCCCCGAACGCGCGTTCGCGTGGCGCTTGAACAGCTCTACTCGTACTACGCCCCGCGCGAACGGATGCTTTCCAACGTCCTCCGGGACTCGGAGCTCATCCCAAGCCTTTCCGAGGCGCTGCAGAACACGATCGGTTCCTACCTGCAGGGTGCAGCGGAAACGCTTGCCAAAGGGTGGGACAACCGCCAACGCGCCCGCCGCGAGAAGCTTGCAGTCCTCAAGCTTGCGCTCCACTTCCACACCTGGCAGACACTGACCGGTAGCGGCGGTCTGACGAACGGCGAGGCGGCGGAATTGATGGCCAGGCTCGTTGCGGAGAGCCTTGGTTAGCGAAGCCGGGCAAAGCCCGGCTTCGCGCTGAGTGTTAGTTGCGCGTCGTTCGGGACTTCGACTCGCACATAGCCGAGCGCTACGCCCGGCACGGCGCTCGTGATGCGGCCGACGTTCTTTCCGTCCAGCAGCAACTCGTCTCCCTGCTCGGCTTCGCCGTCGATCTCCAGCACGCGCAGTCTTCTGTTCACCTTGCCTCGATAACGCTGTCTTGCGATCGGTTCCTGGCCGGGATAGCAGCCTTTGCTGAAGCTGATGTGCGTCTCGTCCAGGCCGGCCTCTGCGGGGAGGACGCGCTCGTCGATCTCTCGGCCCCAGCGCGGGATGCCCGACTCGATCCGCCAACGCTCGAAGTCCTCCGCGGCCGCCTCTTCTCCCGGCGGACGCTCGTCGAGCACTTCTTCGCCGCCGAGCACGAGCCACGCCTCGTGCTGCTCCGGCTCGATCTCCGCCTTGGCGGCGAAGCGCATCCGAACGAGCTCCGTGCGCACCTTCTCCCCGAGCTCGGGCTCCGTCGAGAGCAGGAAGTCGTCCGCGGCGCGACGCACGATCCGCAGCGGCGCGATCACGCGAGCCTTCGCCGTCAGCAGGAGTGCGTCGCACGCGTCGCCCACCGCAAGCGCCTCGACGTCGTTCGAGACCATGCGCTGGAGGTAGTCGGCGGCGTCGGGCCCGGCGACGCGCAGAAACGCACGGGGAACGCGCGCGACTGCCCGTGACGTGACGCTCTGCATGCCGATTAGTGTAGGTACGCGTGAGTCTCTTCCGTTCTAAGGTGGAGCAGAAGCTGGTCGACAAGGGGCTCGATCCGGCGAGGCTCCCGCCCGGGCAGTACCTGACGGAGAAGTGGCCCGTCCTTCATGCCGGCACCGTTCCCCGGACGGATCTCGCGACGTGGGATTTCAAGGTCTTCGGGGAGGTCGAAGAGCCGATCACGCTCGACTACGACGAGCTGCGCGCGCTGCCGCAGACCGAGATCACGACTGACATCCACTGCGTCACGCGCTGGAGCCGTTTCGACACCTCTTTCAAAGGCGTGCACTGGCGAGAGCTCGCGAAGCTCGTGCGGCCAAAGCAGAGCGCCCATTTCGTGCTCGCGCATGCGGAGCAGGGCTTCACAGCCAACGTCCCGCTCGAGGCGCTCGAGGACGACAATGCTCTCGTCGCCTGGGAGGCCGACGGCGAGCCGCTCGAGCCGGAGCACGGCTGGCCTCTGCGCCTCGTCGTTCCCTCACGCTACTTCTGGAAGAGCGCCAAGTGGCTGCGGGCCATCGAGTTGTTGCCGGCCGACCAACCCGGCTTCTGGGAGCGCTATGGCTACCACAACGACGCCGACTACTGGAAGGAAGAGCGGTACGAATTCTGACGAACGCGTTCCCCCTTTCGAGGGAGCGCGCGCGGCCGGTGAGGAACCGATATCTCATGCGAACCACCTCCCCCTAATCCCCCTCGCAAAGCGGCCCTCCCCGGGCCGTTTTGCTGTTCAGGTCACTTTTGCGTTCAGGAACGACGAAGGCCGGCTTGCGCCGGCCTTCGAAGTCAAGCGAGCGGGCGACTCGCTTACATCATGTCCATGCCGCCCATGCCGCCCGGCATGCCGGCACCAGCGCCAGCCTTCTCCGGGGCCTCGGCGACGATCGCCTCGGTGGTGAGGATGTTCTTCGCAATCGACGCTGCGTTCTGAAGCGCCGAGCGAACCACCATCGTCGGGTCGGTGATCCCGGCCTTGACGAGATCCTCGTACTCATTCGTCTCGACGTTGAGCCCGAACCCCTTCGGAGAGTTCCTGATCTTGTCGACGACGATCGAGCCCTCGAGGCCGGCGTTGTTCGCCAACTGGCGGACCGGCTCCTCGAGCGAGCGGACGACGATCGTTGCACCGGTGCGCTCGTCCCCTTCGTAGTCGTCGAGCGTGATCGCGTCGATGGTGTTCACGAGCGCGACTCCGCCGCCAGGAACGACACCCTCTTCCAGAGCGGCGCGCGCCGCCTGGAGAGCGTCCTCGACGCGGTGCTTCTTCTCCTTCATCTCGGTCTCGGTCGCAGCGCCGACCTTGACGACTGCAACGCCACCGGCGAGCTTCGCGAGCCGCTCCTGGAGCTTCTCGCGGTCGAAGTCCGAGTCGGTGTTCTCGATCTCGGCCTTCAGCTGCTTGATCCGGGCCTTGATCCCGTCCGGATCGCCGGCCCCGTCGATGATCGTCGTCGTGTCCTTGTCGACGACGACGCGACGTGCGTGGCCGAGCTGCGCGATCTTCGTGTTCTCGAGCTTGAGGCCCATCTCCTCGGTGATCACCTCTGCGCCCGTGAGGATCGCAATGTCCTCGAGCATGCGCTTACGGCGGTCGCCGAAGCCGGGAGCCTTGACCGCGACGGCCGTGAACGTGCCGCGCAGCTTGTTGACGACGATCGTCGCGAGCGACTCGCCCTCGACGTCCTCTGCGACGATCAGCAGCGGCTTGCCGGCCTGGATGACCTGCTCCAGAACCGGGAGGAGATCCTTGACCGCACCGATCTTCTGGTTGGCGACCAGGATGTAAGGGTCCTCCAGCACGGCTTCCATGCGCTCGGGGTCGGTCACCATGTACGGCGACAGATAGCCCTTGTCGAACTGCATGCCCTCGGTGAACTCGAGCTCGAGGCCGAACGTCTGGCCCTCCTCGACGTTCACGACGCCGTCCTTGCCGACCTTCTCGATCGCGTCGGAGAGGACCTCGCCGATCTCACGGTCGCGTGAGGAGACGGTCGCGACGCGCGCGATGTCTTCCTTGCCGGAGATCTCCTTGGACTGCGACTTCAGGTTCTCGACGACCTCCTCGACAGCACGCTCGATGCCGCGCTTGATCGCCATCGGGTTCGCACCCGCGGCGACGTTCCGAAGACCGTC
>VAXG01000012.1:0-14769 GCA_005883355.1 Actinomycetota bacterium
ACAACTCGCCCGCACCGTCTACACCACACTCAAAAACGAGCCCCTATTGACATAGGAGCAACACCGGCGCAGGCGAGATACCTATCTTGCTCGGGGAGGGGCAGCTTATTCTTCCGTGTAGGGGATGCTGGCTCGGCGGATAGTGACGCTCGCTGGTTTAGCGGCTGGGTCTATGCTCGCCGTCGCTGCTCCTGGGTCGGCCAACTCTTCGGCGTTCACATCGTGCGAGTCTCTGCAGTTGCGTCTCGCAGCGAGCTTCTACGGCGAAGCCGGAGGTCAGTTCATACAGACGTTTACGTTCACCAATGTCTCGCGCCGGGTTTGTCGCATGGAGGGGTGGCCGAGCCTCGAGATCGAGGTCGCCTCGCATCGCCCTGTACCGGTTCGCACACGGCGCGTTGTGCAGGGGCCGCTCAGGGCGCGCCCATTTGCGCGCGTGCTACTTCGCGCGCGCGGTGCAGCGTCATTCGATGTGTATGGCGCCGACTGGGACTTTCTTCGGAACCGCTCTTGCCCGCTAGCGACCGCGGCTCTCGTCACTCCCTCCGGGGGACGCGCAGCGCTGCGCGTCGGCGTCAGGATCCCGAATTGTCCAGGCGGGTTCTACATCGCTCCGGTGATCGCGGGTCCAACCGATCGTCAATCGTGGTCTTTCGTCTGGCATCCCTAGACGTGCCACACATGACAGCCGAGCCCGTGTCCAGCGACCCGACGGTCCGGCTCCAGCGCGTTTTCCCGGTGCCTGAGCTCGGAACTTTTGCCCAAACTTTTGCCCGCCTGAGCTGATCTGAGCTGACCCAAGCTGACTGTGTGGCCAAAGACCGCGGCTTCTGACGTTGCCTGACCTAGCAACGCACGTCTCAGAACCTGAGCCGGCGTTAGCTCGCCGGAGATCGCCTCGGGTGAGAAAACCCGGAGGTCGGTCTTCCTGCGCGTTCTACGTCAATGCTGGTTCGGCGGAATGATGTGGGAGCGTCGCAACACTGACCGCATGACTATAGGCGGGATTGGTCGTGCACGAGGTGAGCGGCACCTTCGATGCGCACAATGCGCTCGCGTCAGGACGCGAGGGACGCCCGTTGCCCTGGATAGACGACCCGGCTATCGTCAGTTTCAGGTGATCGCGGTAAAGTCGTTGTCGGGGACGTTGTTGATGGCGGCCTTTACAGGCATCGCCGTGGCGGGCGCCGTCTCAGGTTCACTTGACTCGTCTTTCGGTCGTGGTGGGCGTGCCTTTGTCTCTTTCAGCGGTTCTGATACAGCGAGCGGCGTTGCTGTGCAGCGAGGCGGCGGCGTGTTGGTCAGCGGCCGAGTTGGAGGAAGGTTCTCGCTCGTTCGATTCGACAGACGTGGGCGGTTGGACCGCGCTTTCGGAAGCGGCGGTCTTGTTCGCGAGCCGGTGGGCGCGGACCCGGAGGAAGGGCCGGTACGGGTTGCCTTGCAACCTGACGGCAAGATCGTCCTCGCCGGAACGACGGGCGATCTCAACCGCGATCGCCGGCTCGGGGACGGTGCCCTTGCCGTGTACCGCTTGCTTCCGGATGGTAAGCCGGACCCCTCGTTCGGGTCTCGCGGCATCGTCCTGCTCCGACGCGGGGACGAGCTGCTCGGAACGGAGCTCGCGATCGACCGCGCCGGCCGAATCGTCGTCGTAATCCGCTTCAATGGTTTGAACCGGGGTGGCCTTCTGGTCCGTCGTTTGACGACTAGGGGGCGACTTGACCTGACGTTCGGTCACCACGGCGAACAGGAAGTCCGTTTCGGCACGCAAAGCTTCCTCGGCTCGGCCACAGTGGATCGCGAGGGACGTGTGTACGTTGCAGGGGACGACTTCGAGAGACGCATGCTCAGCGTCCTCCGATTGACTTCGCGCGGTTCCCTCGACTCGGGTTTCGGTGACGGCGGCATCGCCCGGCTGCCCAATCACGCAGTGCTCGCGTTGCCCACCGCCGTCGCGGTCCAGCGTGACGGCCGCGTCTTGCTGGCGGGCGTTGAACGCTTCCCGGGGACGACCGCTCCCACACCGTGCGGCTACTGCATTTTCCTCACCTTAGGGCGGCTTACGCTCGGCGGGCGGCCGGACCGGACCTTCGGCGAGGCGGGTGTCGTTCATACCAAGCTCGAGCTAACGCCCAGTGCGCGGGTCGGGCTCGCGCTTCAGCGCGACGGCCGCATCGTCGTGGCCAGCGGCATTCGGAGCGGCCGCTCTTCGAGTTTCCTCCTCGTCCGACTTCTCCGCACCGGAGCGTTCGACTCGAGCTTCGGCGACCATGGCTTCGCCGTCACCGACATGCATTCAGCGAAGCGCAAGGACAATGAGGCGACGGCACTGGCAATCGCTGGCGACGGTCGCATCGTGGTCGCCGGGCGTTCGGCGCGGGACGAACTTGAGGGCGGGGGACAGAGGGGCCGGGTCCAGTTCCGCTTTGCAGTCGCGCGCTTTTTGCCGTGATTTACGCGCGGTGAGTTGGCTGGCCCGTCCAACACCCTCTGACTTGAGTCGTCAGCCCTCTTTAACGCTGACGGTTTGCCTTAGCGACGTGGTCGCGTTGATGAAGGGGTTGAACTCGAAGTTCTGGCCGTCGTAGTCGTCGGGTACGCTTGTCGAGGCCGTGAGCGTGACGGCGCCTGGTGAGAAGTTAGGTTTCGCTGCCCGCCAACGAACGGCCCCGTGGAGCGTGACCGTGTGCAGCGACTCGCATAGTCGGAATGCGCCCAGGCCGCCTTTAGGAGGCGGTAAGACTCTTCTGATGCAAGATGGGTCCGGAGGATGGCCTAAACCTTTTGCCCAAACTTTTGCCCACCTGAGATGATCTGAGCTGACCGCAGCCGATCGAGGATTAGCAAAGCATGCGGTGTATGACGTTGCCTGACCTAGCAACGCACGTCTCATAACCTGAGCCGACGTTAGCTAGTCAGAGAGATCACCTCAGTTCGATCTCATTCTGGCATCCAGGGCAAGCGTGGTGCCGCATTCGCCTATATCTGGCGGGGAGCAGGACCTCGCACAGGTCGCATTGCTCCATCTCGAAGCTCCTAGTCGATCTCCAGACCCGCGCGACGGAGCGCGTCGACGAGCGCGACCTTTGTGCGTCGTTTCGCCCAAAAAACGGTTCCGTCAGCAGGCCCGACGAGCCGGAAGCGAAGGCCGCCGGTCAACCCGAAGTCGGTTTCGACAGTGGTGATTTCAGTAAGAGCGATCTCCACGGGAGGCAGAAACCGGTTGGCGAGCCATCGTGGCGCGACCCTGATGCTGTCAGGGCGCAGTTCGAGAACTGCCAGCGGCCAGCTGAGATTCGCCCCGCCGGAGAAGAGACCTCCGCGCGCCCGGTAACGCATTCCACCGACGAATCGCGCAGGTCGTTCGGGCACGAGCCGGCGGTCGGTCACCTAGTCCGGCAGCAAACCGGGGCGGTAGCGCTTCGGCTGCGACGGCGGGAACCGCCGATACGCGACTTCGGCGTCCTGCGTATCCTCAGGCGCGCTCGCGTTGTACCGACGCGCGGCCTTATCGGCGCAGTAGAAGCCCCACCGCCCGTCCTTCTGGAACTGTCGCGACGAAGTCGTGAGAACCACGCACAGTCTGTCACCGACGCCGACGAACACGTGCCGGGTCTGGGGTGGGCAGTGGATGAAATCCCACTGCCTGAGCGGTCGCCCCTGCCCCTCGACAATCAAAAGCGCCTCACCCGCTAGCACAAGGAAGTCCTCTTGTTCGGTCTCCCAATGGTACGTCCCGTTAGGCTTCCCGGGCGGAAGCACCTGAATCGACATGCCGAGAATCGGGAAGAACATCTCCGCCTCGAACTCATCGCATCCTGTCAACGGCAGACTGTCGCCGCGGCCAGGCTGGTTGAACCAGCGGGCGTCACGCGCGTTCATCACGAACCAGCCGGTGCTCGCGGGACGAGTCCGGCGCCAGAGTCCATTACCTGCGCCTCGGGAACCATCGTCGAGATGATAGAAGCCACACCTCGTCAACTCTCGCGCAGGTGAGACCGGCGTCACCTCTAGAACCGGCCCATTTGAGTCCTAAGAATCGGAACCAGACGGCGGGGACTTTGCGAGTACGTTCCCGCCGTAACAGTGAACGATGATTGCAGTCTCGGCGCGGGTGTGGCTGTCCTCGTGTCCCTTGTTGGATGCGGCGGGTCGGGCCGAGGGACGGTGGCGCCGGATGATCACATCGTGACGTCGCCGACACCGCGCCCGGGCGCCCTGCCTGCGACCGGGGTATCCGTCCGCTCCTCTTGGTCGTAAACTCCGTGCTGGATGTTGAGGGGACTCGGGGTCTTCGCGGCCGCGTCGGTCGCGCTCGGTGCGAGCGCTGGCGGGGTGCCGTCGTGGGGCACTCCGGTGCAGGCAGGGACGCTGCCGGCGGAGGCCTCGGCGGCGACCGAAGTCCTCACGGTCGACCTGAACGGCGATGGCCTCCGCGACGCCGTCGTCGCGCCGACGAACCTCTCGCAGGGGGACACCGTGATCACGGTGGCGCCGGTGTTCCTGCTCAACCGTGGCGGCGGGAAGTTTGAAGAAGCAACGCGGCAGCTGTTCAACGGGCCTGCTCCGTCGACCGATTTGGCGCGCGAGTTGCTCACGGCGGACTTCAATCGTGACGGAAGGGCTGACGTCTTCATCGCGGACACCGGCCATGTCAACGATGCGGACCCGAATCAGGTGCGCAGTGGAGGCCAGAACGAGCTGATCCTGTCGACGGCGGATGGCCGCCTCGTCGACGCGACGAAGAATCTGCCGCAACAGATGTCGTTCACGCACTCTGCAGCGGTGGCGGACGTGAACGGTGACGGAGCTCCCGATGTCTTCGTCAACAACCTCGGCTGCTGCGGAAGCGACCACGTCCAGGCGGAGGTCCTACTCAACGACGGGACCGGGCACTTCACGGTGGAGTCCGATGCGCTGCGTGGGTTCATCCCCGACGTCTACGGCAACGACCACTCGTTCGCGTGCCTGTTCGCCGACGTGAACGGCGACGGATCGCCGGATCTCGTCGTCGGAGGGGGCGAGGAGAAAGGCGCAAACAAGTCGCAAGTCCTGCTCAACGACGGCCGCGGGCATTTCACCTTTTTCGCGACGCTGCCGCCGACGATAGGCCTGCCGGACAACGCTTTCGTGATCGACATGAAGGCCGACGACGTCAACGGCGACGGAAAGCTTGATCTCGTCTTCGGCGAGACACTGAACGATCCATGGTACGTGGGGACGAACATCCAGGTGCTCATCGGCGACGGGCAAGGGCACTTCAGCGACGAGACGGCGTCGCGGCTCCAGTCTCCGCCGACCCAGGCGAAGAGCTGGCCGCAACGCGTACTCCTCGACGATCTCAACGATGACGGCCGTCCGGACTTGACGATTCAGTACGCGCCAAAGGGCGTCGTGCCGAGCGCCGACCCGACCGCCGTGTATCTCAACGACAACGGGGTCTTCCGGCCGATCCGCGCGCCGAGGAGCGGCCTTGACTCGGACGGCGGCGGCATCGGATGGGTGAACGGCGACGGGCCGCACGCGCTCTTTTCCGTTCAGTTCAAAGTGCTCGGGCAAGGTCTGTCGCATTACTACCTGACGCCGCAGTCCGTCCCCCCGGGTGTCCCAGGACGCATTCGCGCGGTGCGCGTCGCGGGCGGCGTCCGCGTCACCTGGGCAGCGGTCCCGTCGGCGACACGGTACGAGGTGCGACGCAACGGCACATTGATCCTCACGACGTCGGCGACGTCGACTCTCGACCGCAAGCCGGGGAAGCACCCGCGCTACACGGTGCGTGCTGTCAATTCGGCTGGCTCGGGCGCATCCAGCGCAAGCGTGACGCCCTGAGTCGCGGCGCGTCCGCGCAACGCGGCCTGACGTACGGAGGGACGGCGGCCCTCCTGTTCCTCTTCGACGGTCGTGACGGCGGAAGCCTTGCGGCACGACCCGATCAGTTTCGGACTCGGGCACGTGTGCGGGGTGGGTTACGGGTAGATGGCTGATGCTTTGCCGCAGGTCTCGAACGGGAACAGGCGCGCGGCGCGTGGGGTGCAAAAACCCGGTCGCTTACGAGGCAAGCGGGTTGGTGGAGCGGGAGTTTCATCGCCGCTTCAGCCGCCGAATCTCCGTAAATCGGTAGGCGAGATGGTCGGGGAAATGTGTCCACATACCGCCCCCGCTACTTAAAAGGCCTGCAAATGCGGGCCTTTTTCATGCAGGCAAATAGCGGCGCGGCAGAACTGACGGGATCGAGCCAAAGCATTTACGCGCCGCGAGGTCGAGATCCGATGACGTGGGTCCGACTGATCGCCGCGATGAACTTGTGCCCGTTCGTGGTGCGGTGCGCATGGCGACCGCTCGGAGGCCATCCGCGTGCCGCTCACTCTCGTAGGCAAACCCGGCGCTGCGCCGGTCGCCGAAGTTGGATGCGAATCCGAGCGGGAGTATCCTCGTGGCAGACGTCTCCTTTCTTCCGCTCCGTGACCGACGGCGGCCGCGCCTGAGAGGTTCCGTCTCAGGTACGGGGACTACGGATTGGATGGGAGCTGGTATGGCTACTTCCTACGCAGTACCAGCAGTCGGGGCGGCGGCCGGCGCGCGCACACCGCCCAAGCTGTCTGTGCTGCGGTCGATTGCGATCGCTGGTCTGCTTACCGGTGCGTGCTCGTTGGCTTTCGCGCTGACGAATGATGGGGTGAGCGTTCAGGTCGCGCTGTTGGAGTGGATCAGCATTCCTTACATCGCGGCCGGTCTCGTCGCGTGGTGGCGTCGTCCGGACAGCGGTCTGGGCGTGCTGATGGTCGTCGGTGGATTCGCCGCGGGGATCTCAGGGCTTGCGTTCGCGGAGTTCGCTGTTCCGCACACGGTCGGAGTGATCTTCGACGTGTTGCCCGCCGTCATCTTCTTGCACGTTTATCTCGCCTTTCCCGAAGGGCGGTTGCGGTCGGGGTTCGAACGAGGAGTGGTCGCGGCGGGGTACGCGGCGGCGGTCGGTCTCCAGGTGGTCAAGATGTCGCTGGGCGGGGTCGGGCCTCAGAATCTGCTCGAGGTATCGAGTCGACCGGCTGCCGCGCACAGGCTGGAGCAGATTCAACTTCTCTTGATCAGCGCGTTGTGTCTGGTAGGCATCGGCGTGCTGGCGGCTCGTCGGCGTCATGCTGGCCGGCCGCTTCGCCGGCCGGTTGCGCTGTTGATCGACTCGTTCGCGGTCGGTCTGGTCATGATCTCGGTGCTGTTCGTGTTCGGTGCTTTTGAAGGGCCGGCCTTCGTGACAATCCAGCGGGCGACGTTGGTGGTGATCGGGGTTTCGCCGTTCGCGTTTCTGATTGGGCTCCTCGACGCGCGTCTTGCGCGGTCGGCGGTCGGCGGTCTGTTTGTCGAGTTGCGTGCGGATTCGTCGCCGGTCACTCTCCGCGACGCGCTTGCACGGGCGCTGCGCGATCCGTCGCTGACGCTCGCCTTTTGGCTGCCTGAGTTCGAGAGCTGGGCTGATCTCGACGGTCGGCCGTTGGAGTTGCCTGAGCAGGGGAGCGGACGAGCGGCGACATTGATCGAGCGAGATGGTGCGCACATGGCTGCGCTCTTGCATGACCTGGCGTTGGAGGACGAGCCTGAGTTGCTGGCTGCGGTGGGCGCGGCGGCCGGGATCGCGCTCGAGAACGGGCGTCTGCATGCTGAGCAGAAGGCGCATCTGGAAGAGCTGAGGGGTTCGCGCGCGCGGGTGATGGAAGCTGGACAGAAGGAGCGTCAGCGGCTGGAACGCAACCTCCACGACGGCGCTCAACAGCGGCTTATCGCCCTGTCGCTTGAGCTGAGCTTGTTGGAGAAGCAACTGAGCGAGCATCCCGACGCTGGCAAGCGGCTGGACGAAGCGCAGCGCGAGATCGCGATCTCGCTGGAGGAGTTGCGCGATGTGGCGTGCGGCATGCATCCCGCCGTGCTCACCGGACACGGGCTTGCCGTCGCGCTGCAGCAGGTCGTGGCTCGCGCATCTGTTCCGGTCCGGTTGACGATCGCAGAGGACGCGCGCTATCCCGAGCAGGTCGAGGTCGCGGCGTACTACGTCGTGACCGAAAGCCTCGCGAATATCGCAAAGCATGCTCGGGCGACGACGGCGAGCGTTGAAGTCGCCCGAACCGGAGACGGGTTGGTCGTCGAGATCGTCGACAATGGCGTCGGTGGTGCGGACAGCGAGAGCGGCTCGGGTCTGCGCGGGCTCGCGGATCGCGTGGAGGCGCTGGGAGGTCGCCTCCGGGTGTGGACGCCCCAGGGTGGCGGCACCCGCGTGAAGGCGGAGATCCCGTGCGCGTAGCGATCGCGGAGGACAGCGTTCTTCTGCGCGAAGGGCTCGCGCGGCTGCTCGACGAGGCTGGCTTGGATGTCGTCGGTCAGTGCGGAAACGCGGACGATCTCCTGCTCAAGGTGCGCAGCTACGCGCCTGATGTCGCGATCGTCGACATCCGTTTGCCGCCTACCCACAACGACGAGGGCCTACGGGCTGCACTCGAGATTCGAGCAAACCATCCCTCGGTGGGAGTACTCGTGCTCTCCCAGTACGTCGAGCTCGGCCTCGCGCTGAAGCTACTCGCTGATTCGGCCGAGGGCGTCGGTTACTTGCTGAAGGACCGAATCAAGGACGTTGACGATTTCGTAGCGGCCGTTCGTCGGGTCGCCGACGGCGGCTCGGCGCTCGACCCGATCATCGTCTCGACGTTGCTCTCGCGGGAGCGCCCCGACGATCCGCTGGCGCAGCTGACACCGCGTGAGCGGGAGGTCCTGGAACTGATGGCCACGGGCAGCTCGAACCAGGGGATCGCCGACAAGCTGGTGATCACGCTGCGGGCAGTGGAGAAGTACGTCTCCAGCATCTTCGGCAAACTGGGTCTGCCGTCGACCGGAAGCGAGTCGCGGCGCGTGCTGGCGGTGCTGATGTTCCTCCGCGGCTGACGCGCAAGCGTCCTCTCGGACACCAGAAACCCGCCCCCGCAAACGGCCTGTTGCCCGTCTTCCGCCGCTGCTGGGTGGCTGCGAGGTTGAGCGAGTCCCCGTAGTCACCTCAAGGAGAAGTGATGAAGACGCGCATCATTCAGAACGAGCCGGAGAAGCCGGCCAACGCCGCGCAGACGGTCGATGCGACGGTCAGCGAGCCGAGACGCCCCCGCAATCTGGCAGCCCGGATGGGTCGCTGGAGTGCGAGCCACAAGAAGACCGCGATCTTCGGCTGGCTTGCGTTCATCGCCGTCGCGTTCCTGGTCGGACACGCGGTCGGCACGAAGCAGCTCGACCAGAACAAGACTGGCAGCGGCGAGTCCGGACGCGTCGACTCCGTGCTGCGCGATGAGTTCAAGCAGGCTCAGGGCGACCAGGTCCTGATCCAGAGCGCGACCAAGACAGTCGACGATCCGGCTTTCCGGGCCGCGGTCGCCGACGTTGTGCGGACGGTCGGCGGCATGCCGCAGGTGAAGAAGATCGAGTCGCCGTTCGACCGCGGTAACCTGGAGCGGATCTCCAACGACCGCCACACGGCACTCGTCGCACTCGAGCTTCGCACGACCGATGCGAAGAAGGCGACGAAGCTCGACAAGCCGGTCGAGAAGGCAATCCTCGCCGCCAACGCAAGGCACCCTGGCATCGCGATCGAGGAGTTCGGCGTCAACATCGAGAAGCAGCTGGACAAGGCGGTCAAGAGCGACTTCACGAAGGCCGGAGTGTTCTCGCTGCCGATCACCTTGATCGTGCTTGTGGTCGCCTTCGGCGCCCTGCTCGCCGCCGGCCTGCCGTTGCTGCTCGCCCTGACGGCGGTGTTCGCGACGATGGGACTGCTGGCGCTACCGAGCCATCTGATCCCGCTCGACCAGGACGTCAGCGTGGTCGTGCTGCTGATCGGGTTGGCGGTCGGCGTCGACTACTCGCTCTTCTACCTGAAGCGCGAACGCGAGGAGCGGGCCGCCGGCCGTGGCGAACGGGCTGCGCTCGAGGCCGCTGCCGCGACCTCAGGCCGCTCCGTGCTCGTCTCCGGCCTGACCGTGATGGTCGCGATGGCCGGGATGCTGTTCACGGGCGACAAGACGTTCATGGGCTTTGGTGTCGCGACGATGATCGTGGTCGCGATCGCGGTGCTCGGCTCGCTCACCGTCCTACCCGCCACGCTGGCGGCGCTCGGCGACAAGGTCGAGAAACTCCGCGTCCCGTTCCTGCACAGGCGCAGCCGTTCGGACGGCGGCAGCCGAATGTGGAGCGCGATCCTCGATCGGGTCCTGCGGCGCCCGCTCGTCTCGATCGTCCTCGCCGGCGGGCTGCTGCTCGCACTCGCCGCACCGGCGCTGCACATGCGCATCGCCCAGCCCGGCATCAAGACCTACCCGCAGAACCTGTCCTCGATCAAGACCTACAACAAGCTGCAGAAGGCATTCCCCGGCAAGGCGAACTCCTCGCAAGTGCTGGTCAAGACCCACGACGCGCACAGTCCAGCGGTCAGGACGGCAATCGCCGACCTGAAGCGCCGGGCGATCGCGACGGGGCAGTTCTCGACCCCGACCCACCTCGACTACTCCGACGACGGCACGATCGCTGTTGTCTCACTCGCGATGCAGGGTGACGGCGTCGACGACAAGGCGCTGACCGCACTGCAAACGCTGCGCCACACGATCGTTCCCGCAACCGTCGGCAAGCTCGACGGTGCATACGTCGGCGTCACCGGCAACACCGCGAAACAGAAGGACACCAACGGCCAGATGAAGCACGCCGCCCCGTTCGTGTTCGCGTTCGTGCTCACGCTCGCCTTCCTGCTCATGCTGCTCATGTTCAGGTCGGTCGTGGTCGCGATCAAGGCGGTGCTGCTCAACCTGCTCTCGGTCGCGGCCGCCTACGGAGCCCTGGTGCTCGTCTTCCAGGACGGCTGGGGCAAGGGCCTGCTCGGCATCAGCGTCACGCCGGGAGGAATCATCAGCTGGCTACCGATCTTCCTGTTCGTGATCCTGTTCGGGCTCTCGATGGACTACCACGTGTTCATCCTCAGCCGCGTCCGCGAAGCGTTCGACCGCGGCATGACCACCGAGGACGCGGTCGCACACGGAATCAAGACGACCGCCGGCGTCGTGACCAGCGCCGCGCTGGTGATGTTCGGCGTCTTCTCGATCTTCGCCACGCTCCAGTTCATGTTCCTGAAGGAGTTCGGCGTCGGCCTCGCCATCGCCGTCGTCGTCGACGCGACCATCGTCCGGGCGGTGCTGCTGCCCGCGACGATGAAGCTGCTCGGCGACTGGAACTGGTACCTGCCCAGCTGGCTCGAGTGGCTGCCGACTCTCAGCCACGGCGACTCGCGTCAGTCCACGGCGGCCGAGGCGCCGGCGGCCCTGCCGCAAGCAGTGCCGCGACCCGCAGACGCCTAGAAGTAACTCTCGCCTGCGCAGCCCTCGCTCCTCGGGGCTGCGCAGGCTTACACGAGCGGGAGGGAAATCAATGACACAGCTGGCCACACGCAACGCAGCCACCGTCGAGCAACCCGTTTCGGTGCAGCTGCCTGCCGCTGGATCCTCGGCGAGCCGGATTCGTGCGCGTCTCAGGCTGGCGTCTGCCAGCGAAACCGCGCTCGGCCGCATCGCCATCGCAGTCGTCGCGCTTCACATCGCCGATGACAGCTTTCTGCAACCGCAACCGGGTACTTCGGCGGGCGACCATCTGATCAGCGGTCTCGCGCCCGGCGGGCTGCTGCTCGGGATCGCGTTGATTTACCCGCGTCTCCGCGCCGGTCTGCGCGGAGCAACAGCGATTGTGCTCGGGATCTTCGCGGCGGCGATCGGTGCAGGCGAGGCCGGCTACTACTCGCTCGCGATCGGGCCGTCGGGCGACGACTACACAGGGCTCGCGGCGATCCCGGCCGGTCTCGCGCTCGTCGCAATCGGCGCGACGACCCTCTGGCGGACGAGGCGCAGGGATGACCGGCTCGCTCGCCGTTACCTGCGCCGGCTCGTGCTCACGTTGGCCGGGTTCGCCGCGGGGTATGTCGTCCTCCTTCCGCTTTCGCTTTCGTATGCGTTCACACACTCGGCGCGAGCCGTGGTGCCGCGTGCCGAGCTCGGCGCCGCCTACGAGCAGGTCGTGTTCACGAGCGACGACGGCGTCACGCTGAAGGGCTGGTACGTCCCCTCGAAGAACGGGGCCGCCGTGATCGCCGCGCCCGGCCGAGCCGGATCGCGGCGGCCGGCGAGGATGCTCGTCAGTCACGGCTACGGCGTCCTGCTCTTCGACCGCCGCGGCGAGGGCGAAAGCGCCGGCGACCCGAACGCGTTCGGCTGGGGCGCGCCCGCAGACATGAAGGCTGCCGTCGCCTATCTCCAACGCCGGCCGGACGTCGACCGCGGCCGGATCGGCGGAATCGGTCTCTCCGTCGGAGGCGAGACGCTTCTTCACACCGCGGCAGAATCGGACGACCTGAAGGCGATCGTGGCCGATGGCGCGGGGTCGCGCTCGATCCGAGAGGATTCGGCGCTACCCGGATGGCGAAGCTGGGGTGACGTCGCTACCTCCTTTGTGATCTCGGCCGGCACCGCCGTCTTCTCCAATCACCTTCCCCCACCGAACCTCAAGGGACTGGTGGGGCGAATCGCGCCGCGGCCCGTGCTCTTCATCTACGGCGAGCACGATCAGCCGAACGTGCGGGCGCTGACCCCGAGCTACTACCGCGCGGCCGGGGGGCCGAAGTCGCTCTGGCGGATCCCCGGCGCCTCGCACACCGGCGGCATCGACACCCATCCGCGCGAGTACGAACGACGCGTCATCGGCTTCTTCGACCGCGCCCTCCTGAACAGCAAATGAGCGCGGCACTCGCAGCGGGCACGCACGCGATCGATCCGAACGTGTACGTACCCCGCGGGCGCACGCACGCACGCAACCAAAGGAGATACGAAATGTCCCGATCCAAACCGCACCGCAGCCTCCTTCCGATCCTGGGCGCCCTTGTCTTGCTCGCGGGCGTATTGGCGACCGTCCCGGCGGTTGCCGCAGCCGCTCCGTACAAGGTCAAGAGCATTACGGCAGTGTCCGGCCCGAGCCCCTTTGCCGCCGGTTGTCCCGGGGCATTCCACGACGATGCGAAGGTCACCGGACTCGTGATCGAGCCGGCGGTCGCCGTCAACCCAGCCAACCAACGCAACATCGTCGCGACCTGGAAGCAGGATCTGTCCGGACCCTTCAACGCGCGCGACGATCTGGTTGCCTCCTCGCTCGACGGCGGCAAGACGTGGCAGCGGACCACGATTCCCGGCCTCACGCGCTGCACGGGTGGGACCGCAGACACGGCCAGCGACCCGTGGGTCTCCTTCGGCGGCGACGGCACTGCTTACTTCGGCGGGCAGTCCGGCTTGGTCTCGTCCGACCCGCCGTCGGTCGCGATCGTCGGAAGCCACTCAAGCGACGGCGGCCGCAACTGGGCAGCGCCGGCGACGGTCGCGCCACCTATCGGTGGCAACGAGCAGCCGGCGATCACCGGCAGTCCGACGCTCAAACAGCATGCGTACCTGACCTGGGCCAACTTCCTGCTTCAACTCCCGCCGCCGTGGGCGAACACCGTCTCGTTCTCGCGCACAAGCGACGGCGGCGCCACCTGGTCGCCGCCCGTCCTCATCGATCAACCCGGTCCGCTCGCGATCGACCAAGCACCCCGCATCAGTGTGCTGCCGAACGGAACGCTCCTCGCCATCTTCGCGCGCGCGGACTTCTTGACTGGCCTCGCCACAATCGAAGCCGCGCGGTCGCTCGACGAGGGCCAGACTTGGCTTCCGGCCGTCGAGGCCGGCTCAAAACCGCTCGTCGGGGACTTCTTCGATCCGGAGACGGGCGAGATCCTTCCGCAACCGGGATACCCGAGCTCCGCCGTCGCGCCGGACGGCACCGTCTACACCGCCTTCGAAAACAGCAGCTCCCCCGACTCGGGTGCGATCGGCGTAGTCAGCTCGCGAGACGGCGGTCTCACCTGGAGCACCACCAGCCTGCCGGGCGTCAGCGCCTTCGCTTTCGAGCCTGCGATCTCCGTCGACGAGCACGGGACCGTCGGCGTGATCTGGTACGACCTCCGCAACGACCGGCCCGGCGACGCCGCGCTCACCGCCGACCTGTGGTTCGCGCACTCCGACGACCACGGCATGACCTGGAGCCAAACCCACGTCGCCGGCCCGACCGACCTCCGAACGGCCGCGCCCGCGGCCCAAACCAGATTCGGCGAGTACCAAGGACTGGCCGGCCTGCGCAAAGGCTTCGCCGCCATCTTCGGCCTGGCCGCGCCACAGGCGACGAACGGCCCAACGGACATCTTTTTCGCCCACATCGGGCCGGGAGGAACGGCTTGCGACGCCCGTGGCCAAGACGACGACACGCAACGCGACTGCTAAAGCGGCGGCCGAGACGACTCTCTCGCGGAGGTCGAGGCTCTGCCTGAGGTACCGCTCGGCAAGCTCCTCGTCGCCGTCTTGGTGTACGTCATACCGAGGCCTTCGAGCGCGAGCGAGACGTCCCGCTCATCGCCGAGCTCACGGTATGCGGCGAGCGCGGCCTCGAAGAACGGTAGGGACTCCGCGACATTCCCCCGCGATGCGGCGGCATTTCCCGAGAAGTAGTACGCCCGCGCCCGCGCCAGGCTTGGACCTCCACGACGCGCGAGCGCCGCTGATAGCCGCTCCTCCGCCTCGGTGATCGTCGTGTCGAGGATCCAGAACCAGGCGAGCGCTCCCACGAGCTCGAGCTCCCGCCCGGCGTCGGTTTCGGCGGCCCAATCAGCGGCCGCGCGAAGGT
>VAXG01000012.1:14863-22040 GCA_005883355.1 Actinomycetota bacterium
ACGCTGTGCTCCTCGCCGGTCTCGTGCAACCGCTCGAGCGCGTACTCGCGAATCGTCCTCAGCATCCTGAATCTCGGTGCCTGGTCAGTTCCCTCGAGCCGGACAAGGCTCTTGTCGATTAGCGACGAAAGCACCTCGACGGCGTCTTCTCCGAGAACGTCCTCGGCCGCCTCGACCGTGCAGGTGCCTGCGAACACGGAAAGCCGCGCAAACAACGCCTGCTCCCCGGGCGCGAGGAGGTCGTAGCTCCAGTCGATAGCGGTCCTCAGGGCCTGATGGCGTACGGGCGCGTCGCGCGGGCCGCCGGTGAGCAGCCTGAATCGATCGTCGAGCCGATCCAACAACGCGGCCGGAGGGAGGACCGTGACGCGGGCGGCCGCGAGCTCGAGCGCGAGCGGAAGCCCGTCGAGCGTCTTGCAGATTCCTGCAACGGCTGGCGCGTTCTCCTCGGTCAACGTGAACGCCGGGCGGACGGCGCGTGCACGCGACACGAACAGCGCGACCGACTCGACCCGAAGGAGGCGTTCGACGTCGAGGTGCCCGTCCGGCGTATCGAGCGGCGGGTCGGGGTAGACGTGCTCGGCCGCGAGGTGAAGCGCGCCGCGGCTCGTCGCCAGCACCTTCACTCGGCCGGCGTCCGCGACGAGCTCCCCGACCGCCGGTGCCCCGTCGAGGAGGTGCTCGAAGTTGTCGAGGACGAGCAGCAACTCCCGTTCTCTGACGTAGTCGCGAAGCGCCTCGGGGAGTGAGCGCACGCTGGCCTCGCGGACGCCAAGCGTCTGCGCGATCGTTGGAACGATGAGGTCGGGATCGGCGACCGCTGCGAGGCCAACGAAGAAGACGCCGTCCGAGAAGTCGTCGAGGAGTTCGGCTGCGGCCTGTGCAGCGAGCCGCGTCTTTCCGGTGCCGCCGGGCCCGGTGAGCGTCACCAGGCGAATGTCACTCTGCCTGAGAAGTCCGGCGACTTGGTCGATCTCCCGCTCGCGGCCGACAAGTGCCGTTGGCTGCAGCGGAAGGTTCGTCGGCCGATTCCCGAGGCTACGCAGCGGTGGGAACTCGGCCTCGAGGTTGGGGACAAGGAGCTGGTAGAGCCGCTGCGCCTGCATGAGATCCTTCAGCCGGTGCTTGCCCAGGTCGCGTAGCTCGACGCCCTCGAGCGGCGTCTCCTGCAGCAGGACGTACGTTGTCTGCGAGAGCACGACCTGGCCGCCGTGAGCTGCGGCACAGACTCGGGCGGCGCGGTGGACGCCGAGACCGACATAGCCTTCGTCAGTGGCGATTGCTTCCGCCGAGTGGATTCCAATCCGCACGCGAATGTTGTCTGTGGCCGTAGCACGCTGGACGTCCGCGGCTGCTGCAACCGCGTCGCGCGCCCGAGCAAACGCGACGACGAACGCGTCACCCTGTGTGTCGACCTCGTAGCCACCGTGCTCGCCGAAGATCGCTCGCAGCAGCTCGCGGTGCCCCGCGAGCACACTCGCATATTCGTCGCCGAGCTCCTGGAGCAGCCGCGTCGATCCCTCAATGTCGGTGAAGAGGAATGTGACGGTGCCGCTTGGAGGGTCGGTCACCCGCCAATGATGCGACGGCGCTCGGCGACGGTCTAGGCCTCGGGGCGGGAGCCGCCGGGGGCGAGGCAAGGGAGACGGATAACCCCGGCGGTCAGACACGGGTGCCATCACGGTTAGGAGGGCCACTCCATTGCCGACTCAACGGCGATCCGCGGGTCGCTAATAGGTCCATCGCGCCGCGCCCCCGCTACTAAGAAAGGCCCGCAACCGCGGGCCTTTCGTTTCCTTGAATGGCGACGGAGTCGCTCTTTCTTTACCCAACTTCGTACCCATTGCGATCGGCAGCGGGATCGTGTCCGCGAGTTAGGTCAGGAGGCCGGAGCGGCCAGCTGGTGGAGGCGATGGGACTCTCCAGAGTAAGTGCACACCTCTCCTCCTTCGTCGTGCAGCTGTCCTCGACAGCTCGTCGGTCTCATCGACTCAGCGGATCTGAACAACGACACTCCTGGTTCTGGATCCTGGCGGCGCACGGAGTTAGCCCTGCGGGATGACCGTAAGCGTCTGGGTGGGGAATACGGACGTGTCACCCGCGTTGGCGATGCCGTCCACCGTCTGCGTGAAGTACCAGCTCACGGTGAATGTGTGCTCGCCGGGCGTCAGCGGATGGCTGAGCGCGCGGTAGTCGACGAACCAGACGTCGGGCGTCCCGGGATGGAGCTCACAGGGGATCGTGTCGGCCGGGAGCGACTGGCCGTCGAGGGTGATTGTCGCGACGATCGACGCCTGGAGTTGCTCGCATAGCGACTTTGCCGCGCCGGGATTGGACGGATCGACTGCTTGCGCGCTGCCGAGGCGAACGACGATCCATTCGCCCGTGGAGGCCTGCCAGCCGGGCCGAAGCGGCACGACCCAGCACTGGTGCGCACCACTCGTGTCGAGGGCTCCGGCGACACAGCTCGGAAGGGATGACCCGAGCGGTGGAAGATCAGTCGGAGGCGAACCCGCGGCTACCGAGCTGACGGCAAACGCCGCAACCGACGCGGCGAGAACGGATAGGGATCGTGGGCCAAAGGGCCAGATCTCGCGGACAGATACGAGGAGTTGCCGCATCATGTTTCCCTCCTTTGGTCGGCCGCGTCTTCGGGTAGCGACAACGCCTCCACGACCCGTTCGACGGGTACCGACGCACGTCGATGCGCGGTCTCGACGAGCTCGACGGAGCTGCTCGCAAACCGCGACAGGGTTGCCTCGTCGCCGGGCACAAAGGTCGAGCCGAGGAACTCGATCAGGTGTCCCTCAGCCCGCAGCTTGCGCGCCGCGGTGGCGAGCCGAGCAGTGTCGGCGCGAATCTGGTCGCCGGTTGCTCCCGGGTCGTACCGCTCGGCGAGGTATTCGAACATCGGCCGAGCCTAGGACGTGGCCTTAGATGGAGATAGTGCGGAAAACCGTCGCTCTGTGAGCGCGTTTTAGCTGCGGCGAGCGGTGGCGAGTCGCAGCGCGAGCTCGCTCCGCGAGCGAATCCCGAGCTTGCGGTAGGCGCGCGTGAGGTTGGCCTCGACGGCGCGGACGCTCATGAACAGCTCGGCCGCGATTTCTCCGTTGCGTCGTCCCGATGCGGCGAGCTCCGCGACCCTCTGCTCGGTTTCCGTCAACTCGCTCGAAGCCCGTGGACGAAGTCCAACGCGTGCCCGCTCAGCCCGCGCACGTGCCGCGAAGAGTTCCATGCCGGCGCCCTCGAACACGTCGACCGCGCGTGCCAGCGCGCCGTCGGCCTCGCGCTTTTTCTTTGCTCGACGAGCAACGATTCCCTGTGCGAGCAGCGCTCGGCCGAGCTCGAGCGTGTGACCGAGTTTTTCGTTCAGCCGCACTGCCTCGGCCAGTGCCTCTGCGGAATCGTCGAGTCGTTGCTGCGCGGCGAGTAGCACACCGCGGCAACGATCTGCCGCGGCGAGCGCCCATTGCCTGTCAGTCCCTCTCGCCCTCTCGAGAAATGACGAGAGCGACTCTTCGGCATCGTCGAATCGGCCCAGTTGCACCAGCGCCTCGATGAGATCGGTCTCGAGGCGCAATGGCTCGGTGAATCCCTCCGTAGCCCGGATCGTGTCGAAATCTGGCTCGAAAAAGCCCAGGGCCTCGCCAGGTCGCCCCTCCATGAGCGCGAGGAAGCCGAGCAACCAGGTGCAGCGGCTGCTGATCGGAAAGAGTTCTCCGCTCTCGGCAAGTGCTTCCTCCGCCTGCGCGCGCGCCGCGTCCACGCGTCCGGCCAGGGCATCGATGAGGGCCGCGTCGTAGGTGAAGCTCGCAACCAGGTGCGAGGCCTCGGCGCGGCGCATCCACTCGCGTCCCTCCTCGAGATGCTGCGTCGCCGTCTGGAGATCTCCGTTCCGGCACTCGAGCTCGCAGAGTGGTGCGAGGATGCTCGCGAGCGCCCAGTCGTCTCCGCGCCGGAGCGCGACCTCGCGCACGTCATGCGCGTACGCACGGGCGGAGTCGATGTCGTCGCCGACGGCCAGATAGATGAGTGCCCGGACCATCGTCGGCAGGGTCGCCAACGGCGCAGGGTTCTCTATCTGCCTCTCGACTCCCACGGCCCGGTCAATCAACTCGCGCCACTGACCGCGACCGCAGTATCGTGCGACAACCGCCGCCTCGGCCAGCGCCGGCGCCAGCACGGCCGGATTGCCCGTTCGCTGCGCGAGCCGGACTGCGGCGTTCGCGTGTGAATCCGAGCTTTCGAAGCGCCCGGCCCACCACGCGATCCTTGTCCAAGTCGTCTCGACCTTTGCCTGCAGCGCCACGTCTCCGTCGGCCTCGGTAAGCGCCTGTGACAGGAGTGGTTCGCTCACCTCCGGCCGGGTCTCCATGAATTGCGCCAGGCTCCACAACGCTTCCGCACGGAGCGGGCCCGGTGGCGCTTCGTCGGCAAGCCGCCGCCAGCGAGTCCGAGCGCCCTCGGGATCGCCGGCAACGTATTGGTCCTGTGCAAGCGCGAACTCTCTGCGGTTGCGCGTTTCGCGCAGAGCGGGTGGCGTTAGGGCGACCGCAAGCTCGAGCAGCTCGGCCGCAGCATCCGGCGCGCCGCGGCCGCGAGCCCGCCGCGCAGTGGCCTCGAGCAGCTCGGCGACGCCTGCGTCGGGAGCCGACGCCGCGAGGGCACGATGGCGAGCCTGCTCCTCAGGGTCCTCACTGACGGCGGCGAGCCTCGCGTGGAGTGCACGCCGCTTCGCAGCTGTCAGCTCGTCATACAGCGTCGACCCGATCAACGGATGTCGAAGGTGAACAAGCCCGTCGCGCAGCTCCAACGCTTCGGCTTCGAGTGCAGCGCTCAAGCCGGTTTGCGACCGCCGGGCTGCCTGCAGCGCAGACTGGATCGCTGCCGCCGTTGGACGCGACAGGGCAAAGCTTGCGAGCACCGCTTCGCGGGCCGCCACCGGAAGCGCCGCCAGGCGCTCCGCGACGAGCTCGCGCAGGCTGCCGGGGATCGGTAGCTCGTCGGCCGTGCCGGGTATCTCACTGCCGAGTGAGCGGAGGATCTCGAGCGCGAAGAACGGATTGCCGCCGGACGTTCGCAGGAGTCGCGTAAGCGTGGGCCTGGGAAGCGACATGCCGAGGCGTTCCCGCGCGAGATGGTGGAGTGCGCCCAGGGTGAGCGGCGGGATCTCGAGCAGGGTGATCTCCTCCTCGGGACGCAGCTGCTCGAGCCGGAACGGCGGCTGCGTCTCGTCGCGCCAAGTGACCAGCAGTCCGACCGGCTCGTTCTCCAAACGCCTGAGCACGTACGCAACGACTCTCGCCGACGGGGCGTCCAGCCATTGCACGTCGTCGATCGCGATCAGGACCGAGCTCGAACGTGCGAGCGCGCGAATCGCTCCGAGCGCACCGACGGCGGCCTCGCGCGGCTGAACGCGATCCTCGATGCCAGTCTCACGGCGCAGCAGTGCGACCTCGAGCGCGTGCTGCTGCGGCGCCGGCAAGGACTTCAGCACTGTCTCGTCGACTGCCGCGAACAGGTCCATGACCGCGCCGAAGGCGAGGCGCGACTCGAGCTCGGCGGCGCGGCAGGAAAGAACGACGCACGCACACTCCCGTGCTGCGCGGAGCCCTGCGCGCCAGAGCGTCGTCTTGCCGATGCCGACCGCGCCCTTGAGAAGGAGATCGCGTGGACCGGCGGCGATCCCCGCGACGAACTCGCGAATGGTCGCCAGCTCGGTTTCCCGTCCGACCACCCTCGCTGGCGGTGCGTCGAACACGGGCGACATCCGCCGAGTATCCCGCGGGTTTCACGGATTGGGAAGGAGGGCACCTCGCGCGCTCTCGCTTCGCCCGCTCTGGACCCTCAATAAGCTCGGCTCGAGCATCCGCGTCGGTGTTGCCAGAACTGACGCGAACTTTGTACCGATTTTGTACCCCTCTGAGCTGAGCTCAGCTGCCCTCAGCTGACCTAATCTGCCTGAGCTGAGCCAATCTGATCTCATGACCTGGATCGGCTGGTCTCGTAACCCGGAGGTTCGCAGGTTCAAATCGTGCCCCCGCTACTCAGGAAGGCCCCGGAAACGGGGCTTTTCTGTTTGCTCGGGCAGACGAGGGGATTTCAGCTAGGTCACCAAAAGGTCACATTTGTGCACCCGACGCGCCGCGCGGGATCGCATCGAAGGTGAAGAAGCGGTTGCCGGCCTTCATGAGGCAAGCTTTTACTGGTACCGCGATTTCGTCCAGGCACAGCAATCGGATTGGAGGTGGCGTGGCGCGTGTCGGACTGATGCTCTACACCGTGCGCGAGGACTGCGCCCGCGATTTCGAGGGAACGCTGCGCGCCGTTGCCTCGCTGGGCTATGAGGGTGTCGAGTTCTTCGAGCTGCACGGCCACGACGCTGCGACCGTGCGCGGCTGGCTGGACGAGTTCCGCCTCGTCGCCTGCGGCCGACATGCGGCGCTCGATGCGCTCGAGACGCGGCTGCCGACGCTCGCGGCGGAGTGCGCGACGCTCGGTTCCGACCGGCTCGTATTGAGCTGGATCAAGCCGCCCTCGTCCACCGACGCGGCGAAGGTGATGGCCGGGCGACTGGCCGGGATCGCGCGAGAGACCGCGCGGCTCGGGCTCCGCTTCGGCTTTCACAACCACGACGGCGAGGTCAGACCGCTCGACGGCGGCGACAGCTTCTTGGAAGAGCTGCTGGCCGGCGATGACCTCTTCCTCGAGCTCGACCTCGGCTGGGCTTGGACGGCGGGCGTCGATCCCGTAACTCTCCTGCGGCGCGCCCGCGGCCGGTGCCCTCTGGTGCATGTGAAGGACTTCGCGAGCGCCGAGGGCCGCGAGTTCCGGCCGGTCGGGGAGGGCGCGATCGACTACGGGCGGATCCTCCCCGCCGCCGTCGACGCCGGAGTCGAGTGGCTGCTCGTCGAGCAGGACGAGACGGACGGTCCGGCGCTCGAGGCCGTGGAGCGCTCGCTCGCTGCGGTGCGGGCAGCCGTATGAAGGTCGGGATCGTCGGTTGCGGCGTGATCAGCGAGAATTACGCCGAGAACGCGCCCGCCTTCGACTTCGAGCTCGCCGCCTGCGCCGACATCCAGCACTCGTACGCCGAGGCGCTCGCCGCCGAGCACGGCATCGGAGCGCTCGCGCTGGACGAGTTGATGGCCGACTCGGCGATCGAGGTCGTGCTCAA
>VAXG01000013.1 GCA_005883355.1 Actinomycetota bacterium
GCGCTATCTCCTCGGAGTAGTCGGGCTCGTTGCCCATCTCGCGGCCGAGGAACGGCATGTCATGGTTACGACCGAGCACGCGCGGGCCCAGCTTCTCGCTCATCCCGAAGCGCATGATCATCTGCTTGGCGGTGTGCGTGACCTTCTCCAGGTCGTTCGCAGCTCCGGTCGTGACCTCGTTGAAGACGATCTCCTCCGCGGCGCGCCCACCGAGGGTCATCGCAAGCTGGTTCATCAGCGTCTGCTTCGTGGTCAGATACCGGTCCTCGCGCGGCAGCGAGATCGTGTAGCCGAGCGCCTGCCCGCGGCCGATGATCGAGATCTTGTGCACGTCGGACTCCTGGTCGAGGTAGTGCCCGACGATCGCGTGGCCGAGCTCGTGGTAGGCGGTGATCTTCCGCTCCTCTTCAGAGAAGAGACGCGTCTTCTTCTCGGGGCCGGCGATCACGCGCATGATCCCTTCCTCGAGCTCTTCCTGCTCGATCACCTTCTTGCCGCGGCGCGCCGCGAGGAGCGCAGCCTCGTTGACGAGGTTCGCCAGGTCGGCGCCGGTGAACCCGGGCGTCCCGGCAGCCAGCGAGTCGAGTTCGATCTCCGATGCCAAAGGCTTGCCCTTCGAGTGCACCTCGAGGATCTTCTTGCGACCGTTGCGGTCGGGCCGGTCGACGACGATCTGCCGGTCGAAGCGTCCGGGACGGAGCAGCGCCGGATCGAGGATGTCCGGCCTGTTGGTGGCCGCGATCAAGATGATGTTGTCCTTCAGCTCGAACCCGTCCATCTCGACGAGGAGCTGGTTCAAAGTTTGCTCGCGCTCATCGTGACCGCCGCCGAGACCGGCGCCTCGGTGGCGGCCGACCGCGTCGATCTCGTCCATGAACACGATGCACGGCGAAGCCTGCTTGGCCTGCTCGAAGAGGTCACGCACGCGCGAGGCGCCGACGCCGACGAACATCTCGACGAAGTCGGAGCCCGAGATCGAGAAGAACGGAACGCCTGCCTCGCCCGCGACCGCACGCGCCAGCAGGGTCTTACCGGTACCCGGAGGCCCGTACAGCAGCACACCCTTGGGGATGCGCGCGCCGAGCGCCTGGAACTTCTTCGGATTCTCGAGGAACTCCTTGATCTCCTGCAGCTCCTCGACGGCCTCCTCGACGCCGGCGACATCCTTGAAGCCGATCTTCGGGGAGTCCGGCGTCATTCGCTTCGCGCGCGACTTGCCGAATGACATCACCTTCGAGCCGCCGCCCTGAACCTGGTTCATCAAGAAGATCCAGAAGCCGAACAGCAGGACGAATGGCAGCAGAGAGGTGAGGATCGACCACCAAGGCGACCCGCCGGTTCCCTTCGAGTCGAACTGCACGCCGTGCGCGGACATCTCCGTCTGGAGGTTTGCCGCCGACTGGTCGCCCGGATAGTGGACCGAGCCTTTCTTCCCGTCGGCGAGCGTGTAGTTCAACGCCTGCTTGTTCGGATTGAAGACGATCTCGCGGAACGCGCACGAGCCCGGGTCCTTCGGGCTACAGGCATCGATCGACGCCTGGACCTGAGAGAGCGTCAGCTTCGAGCTCGGCTGACTATGGCCGCCGAGCGTCTGCAGGGCGAGCCAGACGAGCGCCGCGATAATCACGAGCGGGAAGAGCGCGCTGCGGAAGAATCGATTCACTAGACCTCTTTCGGCAGGGTACCAGCCTCGGTTTGAGCTACTACGACCCCAAAAGGGGGTGATCGGCCTATTTCAGGCGCCCTCCGGCACCAACTCCGAGTCCAATACGCCCACGTAGGGCAGGTTCCTGTATCGCTCGGCGAAATCCAGTCCGTAGCCCACCACGAAACGATTGGGGATCTCGAAGCCGATGTAGCGGACGGGCACGTCGATTTCGCGCCGATCCGGCTTGGTCAGGAGGGCGCAGACCTCCAGAGTCGCAGGCTCGCGGGCCTCGAGGTTCCGCATCAGGTACGAGAGGGTCAACCCCGAATCGATGATGTCCTCGACGACGAGGACGTTGCGGGCCTCGATGTTGATGTCCAGGTCCTTGAGGATCCGGACGACCCCGGACGAGTCGGTCTGGGCCCCGTAGCTCGAAATCGCCATGAAGTCGATCTCGCACGGGATCGCAAGCGTGCGCATGAGATCGGCCATGAAGAAAACGGCGCCCTTGAGGACGCCGATCAGCAGCAGATCCCGGCCCGCGTAATCGGCCGAGATCTCCTCTCCCAGCTCGACGACGCGTGACCGCAGCCGGTCCTCGTCGATGAGGACCTCCGAGACTCCGCGCTCCAGCTCAGTCTGCTGCGACACGCTCGACGCGCACTCCTTCCGCCTCGACGACGCCCGGAACGGCGACCACGTCGTCTCCGCGCACGACGAGAGGCCACGACTCGCGGGCGGAACGGGGAATCTTCGCGTCGACGAACACGTCCTGGATCTTCTTCGATCTCCCAGCGAGCCGATCGCCGGCACGCCAGGCCCGTACCTTAAGGCCTGGGAGCTTCGACGCGATCCGCCATTCGCCCCAGCGCACCTCGCCGTCGAGCGCGACAGGCGTTCGCTCGAGCCAGACGCGGTCGTACTCGCGCACGGCCGTGAGACCGGCGCCAAGGTCGAGCCGCCTCGATCCGGCGGTCGACGCGAGGAGTTCGTCGAGCGCCGTGGGCTCCGCGTCGGCTAGGCGAAGCAGGTTGCGCTCGGCGGCGGGGTGCAGCTCGCGCAGCCGCGGAACGATCTCATCACGGATCAGGCCCCGCTTGGTGTGGCTGTTCGAGTCGTCGATTCGGAACTCGAGCCCTTCGTTGCGGCAGTACGCCTCCGTCTCCTCGCGCCAGACCGAGAGCAGCGGCCGCACCACTCCGTCCTCTCGGCGGACTTTGATCCCTTTCGCCACGCCGCTCGCAACGAGCTTGTAGAGCAGGGTCTCGACCTGGTCCGACGCGGTGTGGCCCGTGGCGCGCAAGCGGTCGGTCGCGAACGAGTAGCGGATCCTGCGCCAGTCGTCCTCGGTCAGGCCGCCGGTGCCGTCGACCACCTCGGCGCCGAAACGCTCCGCGCAGAAGCGCGCATCCTCGTCGGAGGCGGCCCCCCGGAGCCCGTGGTTCACGTGCAAAGCCGACACTCGGTAGCCGAGCTTCGTCAGAACGTGCCAGAGGCACGTCGAGTCCGCGCCTCCCGAAATCAGGCAGGTCACGTCGCCGCCCGGGGCGATCAGGTCGTGCCGGCGGATCGACTCCTCGACTCGTGCCCGCAGCCCGTCCGTGTCCACCCGAACAGGGTAGACAGGCCACGGCAAAACCGCGCGCACCGCAGCAGCACGTCGAGCGAAAGCGCAGCTTTCGGGCGGTTAAAGAAGCGGTGAGACGTCGCAGCCGCGTTCAGCCAGGGCGGGCTTCGCCTGCGCGAGGACGTCGTGGGCGAAGTTCGCGAGCCCGTAGGCGCGATAGATGTACTTGCCCGGATCGTGGTGGTGCTTGTCGGCACGGATGGCGCGACCGTATTCGATGAACATCGCTCGCAGGATGGTCCGCGTCTTGGAGAGCGACGGATCGCTCGGATCCGTGTTGAGCAGGCTCGTGACTGAGGACTGCGTCTGCAGGATCACGTCGTCGGCCTTGGCGTTGCCCTGCAGGTAGTCCTGCGAAAGCGTGCCGAGTGCGGCCATGTTGAGCTGCGCAGCGCCGAGGAACTGCCGGTCGGTCGCCGAGCAGGTGTGGCTGATCGCAGCCTTTCCGCTTCCGCTAGTGAGGACGGCCAGAGAGGCCACGACGAAGATCGCCACAGCAAGTCCCGCGGCCGCAGTGATGCGGGGCTTCACGATCCCTACTTCGGCGCGGGCGCCGGTGACGCTTCATCACCCGTTTGGGGGGTGGGCCCGATGCCATGTGACATAGGACGCGAGCTGCTGCGCGACCCAGCGAAGGACCCACGCGGCCAAGGCGAGCCGCAACAGGCGAATCAAAAGATCAGCGACCTGTAGAAGCCGTGTCGCTGCATCCCGATCGCTTCGTAGACGCGGATTGCGGGTTGGTTCTCGGGCCGGACGAAGAGGCAGACGGTCGGTACGCGCTGGAGCAACAGGCGACAGAGATCCCGCATTCCGCGCTGCGCGTACCCGTTGCGCCGTGCCGGCGGATCCACCCAGACCTGTTGCACCTGCACCGCGTCCGGCGTCCACGCCGACGCCTCCGCCTTGAAAAGAATCCTGCCGCGCTCGACCCAGAGCCAGGAGCGTCCTTCCTCGATCTGAGAGCGCGTGCGCCAGCGGAAGCCCTCCGGATCCCGCGCCATCGGATCGACTCCGATCTCCTCTTCGTGCGCGGCCGCGCACGCGGGCAGCAACAGCGGGAAGTCCTTGTCGGTCGCCGGCCGAAGGCCGGTATCCCCTGCAGGCGGCGGCTCGGTGAGCGCGTACACGGGCTGCCCGGGCCGGTCGTTTCGCGGCGTGGGCATCAGTCCGGCGAGATCGTCCCAGAGCTCGTCGACCGCACGCTCCTCGCCGATGATCATGCGGGCGCGGCCCCGAGCTGCCGCCTCTGCGAAACGGCCGCAATCAGCGCCAGACGGAACGACGTTGGCGCCAACGTGACAGAGGGCGGTCAGGCGGCCGTTGTCGGCGAAGGCGCTGAACCGGCCCAGCCGCCGCCGGGCGACGTCCTCGAGGAAGACGCGCTCCACGGGGTCCTCGGCGCAAAACTCGAGAATCTGGACGAGCCGGGGCTCGATCGCACCTTTCACTGCCCCAATAGTGGCACGGGTTAGGGTTGCGCTCTCATGCCGATCCACATTCGAGCGGAGCCGGGGGAGTACGCCGAGGCCTGCCTTCTTCCCGGCGATCCGCTGCGGGCGAAGTACATCGCAGAGACCTACCTCGACGACCCGGTCGAGAAGAACTCCGAGCGTGGGCTGCTCGGATACACCGGCACCTACGAAGGCAAGCCGGTCTCGGTCCAGGGCACGGGTATGGGCTGCCCAGGCGCGACGATCGTCTTCGAGGAGCTGATCCAGCTCGGCGTGAAGAAGCTGCTGCGCGTGGGCACGTGCGGAGGGCTGCAGGCCCACCATGCTCTCGGCGACCTGATCGTGGCTCTGTCCGCCGTCGCGGACGACCGCACCGCCGATCACCTCGTCGGGCACGAGCCGCACTGCCCAACGGCGAGCTGGGAGCTCATCCACGGAGCAGTGCATACCGCCAAGCAGATGGGCCAGTCGATGCACGTCGGGCCCATCGTCTCGAGCGACGTCTTCTACAACCCCGACGAGAACCAGTACGAACGGTGGTCGAGGCGAGGCGTGCTGGCGGTCGAGATGGAGGCCTCGGCGCTCTTCACGGTCGGTGCGCTCCGCGGCGTCCAGTCTGGGTGTCTCCTCACCGTGAGCGACATCGTCGTCGAGGGCGAGTTCAAGCGCATCACCGACGAGGAGCTCCGCGCAGCTGTCGACCGGATGACGCGCGTCGCGCTCGCGACGGTCACTGCCGACGAGAAGCACTGAGCAGCACGGTCTTCCTCGTCAACCCCGCGTCGGCAAACGGTTCGACCGGAAGACGCTGGCCGGAGATCGCGCGTGTCGCCGCAGCGGCGGGGCTCACCGGAGATGCGCTCTTCTCGCGCTCGGCCGGCGAGTTGACCGAGCTGGCTTGCCGCGCCGCGGACGACGGCGCTGAGTTGCTGGTCGTCGTCGGAGGCGACGGGTCGGTGCACGAGGTCGTCAACGGGATCGCTGAACGCGACAGCGTCGAGATCGCGGTGATAGCTCGTGGGACGGGCTGGGACTTCGCCCGCTCGCTCGGGCTGCCGCGCAACATCGACCGCGCGGTCGACGTCGCGCTCTCAGGCCAGACGCGCACGATCGATCTGGGCCGCGCGACGTACCGACTCTGGGCGGGCGGCGAGGGGAAGTCCTTCTTTGCCAACGTCGCGAGCGCGGGGATGAGCGGCGCAATCGCCCAGCGCGCCAACGACAGCTCCAAAGCACTCGGCGGCAAAGTCTCGTACGTCTGGTCGACGTTCGCCGTCTTCGCACGCTGGACGAGCAATGAGATCCAGGTCTCGGTCGACGGCGAGAAGCGCCGTGGCCGGATGCACGACGTCATCGTCGCCAACGGCCCATTCGTCGGCGGCGGCATGAAGATCTGCCCGGACGCAGAGCCCGATGACGGGACCTTCGACGTGCTGTTGATCGGCGACCTCACGAAAAGGGATCTGGTGCTGACCATGCCGAAGATCTTCCGGGGCACGCATCTTCCGCACCCGAAGGCCGAGCTCCTCCGTGGCGCGCAAGTGAGCGTGGACGCTGCCGATCCTCTCCCGATCCAGCTCGACGGAGAGCAGCCCGGAACGACGCCGGCGCGCTTCGAGATCGTCCCGCGGGCGCTCCGGGTACGCGTGCCGCAGCACTAGTCCCGTGACACACGCGTTACGGTTTCGTACCCGTGCCTGGCACCGGTACGAGGCCGAAAGCGACGCGCCTCTCTCTAGCTGCCGGCGCCGCGCTTGCGCGCGGCAGTGGAGCGCTTTGCCGAGGAGGTCTTGCGCGAGCTCGATGTGCCCTTCCCCTCGAGCTTGTCGAGCCGCTTCTCGATCGCAGTGAGCCGCCTCTCGAGCTTGTCGATCGTGCGGACGCTCTTCTGCAGCTCGTCGACGCGGTCGCGAAGCGTCCCGAGCGCGCCGAGCACCTTGTCCGCCCCGGGTGCGCTGCCGATCCGCTGGATCGCCTCCTCGCCGGCTCCTGCAAGCCGCTCCACGATGTTCTTCTGTCTGGGCCTGGCCATGGCCCTATCGTGCCAGTTGCGATCGCGGCGCGTCGTGCCTACGCTCCTCCGCGTGAAAGGAGCCGCCGCTCTCCTTGCGCTCCTCGCGTGTGTTTGCGCTTCGGCAGGAGAGGCCAAGCGCTCGCCGGTCACGGTCAGGGTGATGACACGGAACCTGTATCTCGGGACGAACCTCGACGCGATCGTCCAGGCGAAATCGACCCCCGAGGCTTTCTCCGCCGTCGAAAAGGGCTGGGCCGACGTCCAGGCCAATGATTTCCCAACCCGCGCACGCGCGATCGCCAGGGAGATCGCCAGGGCTCGACCGGACTTCGCGGGGTTCCAGGAGCTGTCGCTGTACAGGACGCAGACGCCTGCCGACTTCACGGTGACACCCGCGACAACCGTCGCGCTGGACTACGCGAAGGAACTGCGCAAGGCGCTGGCCGCGCGAAAGCTGCACTACCGCTTCCTCGCGATCGCAAACGAGACGGATGCGGAGCTGCCAAGCGGCGATCCTCCGAACATGGACATCAGGCTCACGGTCCGCGACGGGCTGCTCGTCAGGATCGACAAGGAGATCAAGATCAGGCGCGTGCGCAGCGGTCTCTACTCGACCACGACGTCTCTCTTCGGCGGCTTCGTGATCGCGAAGCGCGGCTGGGTGCTCGCTGACGCGACGATTGCCGGGCGCACGTTCCGGGTGGTCACGACGCATCTCGAGTCGTTCAACGACACGTCCCAGGTCGCGCAAGGAAAAGAGCTCGTTGCTGCCGGTGGCCCCGCGACGACGAGTCTGCCGACGATCCTGCTCGGCGACCTCAACTCCCGCGCAGACGGGACGGGCACGCCGACCCACGCCGACCTGCTCGCCGCGGGGTTCCAGGATGCGTGGACGCAGGCGCACCCGGGCGACATCGGGTTGACGTGCTGCCACGGCGACGACCTGCGCGACGTGGGCGGGCCGTTCTACAGTCGGATCGACTACGTGCTGATGCGAAACGGCTTCAGAGCCGTCGCGGCGGGAATCGTCGGCCAGAAGCCCGGCGACCGCCTCGGCGGGCTCTGGCCCTCGGACCACGCGGGCGTCTGGGCACGGTTGCTACTTCCTTAGGAACGGATCCGGACGGGCGTGCCGTTCAAGGCCTGCGCGAACAGCTTCTTCAGCATCGAGTTGGGAATGCGAATGCAGCCGTTCGAGACGGCCTTGCCGATCGACCAGGGTGCGTTTGTCCCGTGGATCGCGATCGGGCCGCCCTGCGTCCAACCGGTCAGGACGTCGGAGAATGCCGAGACACCGATCGCACCGGGGCCGTATGGGCCGCCCTTGTCCCTCGGAATGAGCCGCTGGTTGACGTAGAAGCGCCCGGTCGGGGTAGGCGTCGCCGGTGCTCCTATTGCAGCCCTGGAGCTCAAGACGAGCTTGCCGCCCTTGTAGAGCCGCACCCGTTTCTCCGAGAGATCGACGACGATCCGGGTCGAGATCTTTGCGACCTCGACCTGCCCGGCGGGCACCCACGCGGTCACGCCGTTCGGTCGTTTGGGGATCTGGACGAGGTACGACCTCGGAGTGCACCTGGCATCGACCTGCGCTCCCCGGATCGAGAAGATCGTGGGGGCGCCATTCACGTTCAGCCTGTGAAAGCTCGCGAAGGCGCGGGCCCCCGGGCGACGAGAGACTTCGGCCCGGGAGCGCACGATCGCTGCATACGCCAGCCGCGACGAGCCCAGCTTTTGGATCGAGCCCTCGGCGCACGTGGGGGACTTTGAGGTGATGTCCGCTCGGACGTCGGGCCGCTTCTCGGTGCCGCCGCAGCCCCCCAAGAGGGTGAGGCCGACCGCCGGAAGCACGGCGAGGGCGCGCACGCAGCAGAGCGTATCGACGCTAAAGGGGTGTGAAGGTTCGGTGAACATCTGCCGACAACATTCTTTGACGACCGAACGTCTGATTACTCTGAGAGGACGTAATGACGCTTCGTAGGCACAAGCACACCGCGATCACTATTCATGCGATCCGGCAGCGCGCCGGAGTCCCGTATCACGTGGAGCGGAAGGTCTGCTCGAACTGCCGCCGCCTCCTCGAAGAGAAGACGATCAAGCGCGCCGCGGCGTGATGGAGAGGCCTGGTGTGAAATTCCACCGGGCCGGATGACGCACCAGACACGGCGCCGGATCAGCACGTTCGCCCGCGGCACGTAGCGCCGCTACGCACCGCGAACGACCGCACTGCCCGACTTGGTCTGGAGCGCCCTCCGACGACGGCGGAATTCCAAACCAGACCTCAAGAGACTCTGGCCAGGGCCGAGAGTGTCTCGCCGGCACCGGCCTCGATCCGGATCGCCGCGAGGTGGTCGAACGGCGTCGCGCCCCGGTTGACGATCGCCACCGCCCCTCCCGCAGCGACCGTCTCCGCCGGTAGACCTGCCACAGGCTGAACCTCGAGCGAGGAGCCGACGACCAGCAGCACGCCGGCTTGGCGCGCGAGCTCGACCGCGCGGCCGATCGCAGCGGCAGGCAGCAGCTCGCCGAACATGACGACGTCCGGCTTGAGCACGGCGCCACAGTGCGGGCAAGGGGGCGCCGGCGCGTCCTGTAGCGCGGCGACGACGTCCTCGAGCGGGACCCTCTCCCCGCACTCGAGGCAGCTGGCCGAACGGATCGAGCCGTGCACCTCCACCACAGCACGGGACCCGGCCCGCTGGTGCAGCCCGTCGACGTTCTGCGTCACGACCGCCTCGACGAGACCGCGGTGCTCGAGGTCGGCGAGCGCGAGGTGGCCCGCATTCGGCTCGGCAGTGCTAAGCATCTGAAACCGCAAGGCGTAGAACTCCCACACCTTCACCGGATCGCGCCGGAACGCCGCGATCGTCCCGTATTCCATCGGGTCGTACTCCGCCCAGATCCCGCTGGGGGAACGGAAGTCGGGGATGCCGCTCTCGGTCGAGATGCCGGCCCCGGTGAGGACGACGCAGGGCTGGCGCTCGCGGACGAGGGCCGCCAGGTCGGAAACCACGTCTGCCACAGCCGTAGAGTGACGCGCGTGGATGGCTTCCGCTTCAGCACCGACATGAGCGTCCGCTTTGCGGAGACCGACGCTCAGGGGGTGGCGCACAACGCCAACTACCTCGTGTGGTTCGAGGTGGCGCGGGTCGCCTACCTGGCCGAGTACGCCGGTGGCTACTCGGCCATCCGCAACCAGGGCCTCGAATCCTTCGTGCTCGAGTCCCACGTCCGCTACGTGCAGCCTGCCCGGTTCGACGACCGGCTCCGCGTCCACGCGCGGGTCGGCGAGCTTCGCGGTGCACGCTTTCGCTTCGACTACGAGGTGACGCGGAACGGCGAGGTGATCGCCGACGGCTGGACCTCACACGCCTGCGTCGACGCGAAGACCTTCCGGCCTACGCGGATCCCGCAGGCCTTGGTTGACGCGATCGCTAGGGCCGAGGCGTCGTCGTCGTAGCCGTCGTCTTGGTCTTCGTGGTCGTAGTCGTGGTCGTCCCGGTCGTCGTCGTGCCGGTCTGATCGCCCTTCGGCCGCGGCTTCGTGCCGACGCGGACGACCCGCGTCTCCCCGCGATAGGACGAGTAGAACGTCGTGTCGGAGAGCAGCTTCCCGTTCGCGTCGTACACCGTGCGCTTGTTGGTCGTCTTGAGCGAGGACGACCCGGGCTCCTCGACGACGGTCTCCCCGACGAGGACCGTCGGATCCTTGATCTTCCTCACCGGCGGCGGGCCGGTCACGACGAGCGGGCCCGTCTCGCTGACGACGCGGCGGTGCACAGCCGTTCCGTAAAGGGCCACGGTGAGGGACGATGAGCCGACCCAGGTGCGGAGGAGCAGCCAGTGGCCGGTGTCGTTCGTGAACTTCAGATCGGTATCCGGATAGTTGACGGTGGCATCCCGCCCCTGCGGGTAATGGCTGATGTACAGCGCGTGATTCGTGCGCGAGACGATCGGCAGGCCGGCCTCGTACGCAGCGTTGAACACCGTCGTCGAGACCTGGCACACGCCGCCGCCCAGGCCTGTCTTCAGTTCACCGTTGATGATCACGGGCGCCTCCCTGAAGCCCTTGTCCTCGGTACGTGCGCCCGTGGCGCCGTTGAACGAGAACGTCTCGCCCGGTGCGATGACGTGCTTGTCGACGAGGTGCGAGACGAGCTGCACGTTGTGAATTCGGTTCGGATCGCCTCCGTAGAACGTCTGGTAGCTGGCGACCAGGCCCTTGATGTCCATGGCCTTCGCCTCAGCGGTCGTCCGGTCGGCGGTGACCCGCTCGACTGTGAGGTTCGCAGTACGAAGCTCCGGCGCGGTCACGAGCGCGGCCCCCAGCACGGCTTTCGCGCTCCGCGGCACGTCCAGCACGTAGCCGGGCTGATCCGGGATGACGCGAATCCCGCTCTTGCCGACCGCCCAGTCCGCGTCGACCGGCGACCGGTCGACGCGCTTGGCGAGTGCCGAGAACCAGCTGCTGGCTCCAGAGCCGCCAATCCGGAGATCGCGTCGTCCGTCGGCCGGCAACTCGAGGAGGCGAGCGATGCGCGGCGGCCGCAGATTCCAGCGTGTCGCGCCGAGCGTCAGGTGGAGATGAGCCGAGAGGGCGGTACGCACCTCCGCCTGTACGACCCTCAGGTCGCCGGCGTTGATCTTCGGCCGATCCAGCTGGATGGGCAGGCCGACGGGCTCGCGCGTCAGGCCCGACAAAGCACGCACGATCGTTGCCGCGGCAGCGTGACGGTCGAGCACGTGGCCGGTGCGGCTCGGGACGATCTGGGGCCTGAGCCCGTGGAGCACGATCGACGCCTCGCGGTGGGAGACGTTCACCGCCGCAGCGATCTCGTCGAGCTTGGCCTGCAGGGCCGCGTCGTAGACCTGGGTCGGGGGCGCTACGTCCGCTCCGAAGAAGCGCAGGTCCAGCCTGCGAAAGCCTCGTAGCGGGCCGAAGCCGTTGCCCTGGCGGCGCACCGCGTCGACGGCCGCGCGCCAGTCCACACGGATCCCGAGGTGGCGGGGCTCCAGCTGCCAGGTTCGCGCGCCGACGCGGAAGGTCACGGGGACCGAGGCGAGCCCATCCGCCCGCCGCTCGAGGATGGACCGCGCCTGATGCGGCGTCTTCCCGCCCACGTCGACGCCCGCGATGCGGACACCGCTGGCAAGCCGCGAGGGCGAGCCCGCGAACGCGAGGCCGAGCACTATTGCGGCGAGGGCGGCGAGGGCGGCAAGAATCGCCGTGCGCTGCCAAAACAACCGACGCTGGACGCGCGTCCTACGACGCCTCCGGGGCCGGACCAGGGGGTATGGTCGCGAAGTCTAGCCTCGGCTGTGGCCGTTTCCTCCGTGTCCTCGGTACGTGGGCCACGCCCCTTCAACGAGCCCGCGGCCTTTTGCGTCACGGGCATCCGAGACACGGCCTGGTGTCCGACACCAGGCCGTGGCCGCGCGGGACAGGGGCCGCAACGCTTCGAGGCCCAGCGCTCCGGCGGCCGCGACACACCTTCGCGACAGCGCCGTCACAGTCACGTCACGGTGTCCGACACCAGGCCGTGGGATTTGCCGGCATGGGCCGAATAGCCGCTAGAAAGTGAAGAGCTCGATCCCGCCGCTGACGTTGAGGCCGACCCCGGTGATGTACGACGCGAGGTCGGAGCAGAGAAAGACGATCGCATTCGCGACGTCCTGCGGCTCTCCGGCCCGCCTCATCGCCGTGCGCTTCACCATCCGCTCGTTCATGGCGGGATTGCCGAAATTGAAGGCCTCGGTGCCGATCACGCCTGGGACGATCGCGTTGCAGGTGATGCCGTGCCGCGCGCCCTCGAGCGCCAGCGTTCGCGTCAGCCCGAGCAGACCTGCCTTGGTGGTCGAGTAGCTCGCCTGACCGAACCCGCCGAGCGTCCCCGCGACGGACGCCATGTTGACGATCCGGCCCCACCCCCGCTCCTTCATGTGCGGCCAGACGGCCTGGGCGCAGTTGAACGAGCCGGTCAAGTTCACGCGGAGGTCGCGTTCCCAGAGCTCCGGCATCTGATCGGGAAGCTGCCCGACGTGGTCGAGCGTGCCGGCGTTGTTGACGAGGATGTCGACCGAGCCGAACTCGTCGACCACGCGGCGCACGGTCTCTTCGACCTGTGCCCGATCGGTGACATCGCACTTGATCGCCGCCGAGCGCCGCCCCAGGTCAGAGATCTCCTTCGCCGTCGCCTCCGAATAGACGAACCCTTGCGCGCGCGCGGCCTGCGCCAATGGCCCGTAGCCCCCGGCGTCCTCCCCGGAGTCGGACTCGACCTGGATGTCCGCGATCACGACGTCTGCGCCGGCACGGGCGAGCGTCAGCGCATCGGCGCGACCGAGCCCGCGTGAACCGCCCGTGACCAACGCGACCCGGCCCGAGAGGTCGATCTCAATCACGCGGCATGAGCAACTCTCTCGCGATCACGAGTCGCTGAATCTGTGACGTTCCCTCGTAGATCTGGTACAGCTTCGCGTCGCGCATCAGCTTCTCGACCGGGTACTCCTTCATGTACCCATAGCCGCCGAAGACTTGCACCGCATCGGTCGTGACCTCCATGCATGTGTCCGCCGCGAAGCGCTTCGCGTACGAGGACTGCAGGGTCGCTCGCATTCCCTGGTCGATCATCCACGCCGCCTGCCAGCAGAGCAGTCGCGACGCCTCGATCTTCGTCGCCATGTCTGCGATGAGGAAGTTGATGCCCTGATTCATCGCGATCGGCATCCCGAACTGCACTCGCTCCTTGGAATACTGCGCCGCGTACTCAAAGGCCGCACGCGCGACTCCAACCGCACCGATCGCGGTTCCGGGCCGGGTGAAGTCGAGTGTCTTCATCGCGATCTTGAAGCCCTCGCCCTCCTCGCCGAGCCGGTTCGCCGCCGGCACGCGTACGTCGGTGAACGAGAGCGACGACGTGTCGGTCGATCGCTGCCCCATCTTGTCGAGATGCTTGTCGACGACGACGCCGTTCAGATCCACTGGGACGACGAACGCAGACAGCCCGCGATGACCCTGTGACTTGTTCGTCGACGCGAAGACCGTGAACCAGGCCGCATGACCGGCGTTGGTGATGAACATCTTCGAACCGTTGACGATGTACTCGTCCCCATCGCGTACCGCGGTCGTCTGGATGCCCGAGACATCGGAGCCCGCGTTCGGCTCGGTCAGCGCGAACGACGTCAACAGCGCCCGATCGACCAGAGGAGGCAGCCACTCGCGCTTCTGCTCCTCGGTCCCGGCGATGATCACCGGCCCGTGCCCGAGCCCGTTCGCCGCGATGGCCGTGCCGATCCCGGAGCAGCCCCAGCAGAGCTCCTCGCCGACGAGCATGCCCTCGAACGCGCCGAGCTCCAGGCCGCCGTAGGCCTCGGGAATGTGGACGTTCATCAGGCCGAGCTCGTGGGCCTTCGCGATCACGTCCGCGGGGTGGATCGAGCCTTCGTCGTACTCGCGCTCCTTCGGGCGGATCTCCCGCTCGGCGAAGTCGTGCGCCAGGTCGCGCAACGCCTTCTGCTCGTCCGTGAGACCGAACGAGACGCCGCCTGCGGTCACGTGCTCGATGGTCGCCATTTTCCGTCTTCAGAGTAGCTTGATTGACTGGTCAGTCAAACGTCGAGCGGAACCGCAGGACACGGGCCACGTGAACGTCCAGCTCGCCTCTACGGGCAAGCGGAACGAGGACACGAATGGCGCGCGCGGCGTCGGCGCCGCTGGTGAAAAGAAGGAGATCCGCGCCGGCCCGAGCGGCCGCGACGGCCCACTCCTGCGCGTGACCGCGGACGACATCGAGCGAGTCGGTTATCGCGACTCCCTCGAACCCGAGGTCGCGCAGCAGTCGGTACGCGGCCGGCTCGAGCGCCGCGCGGCGTGGGCCGAGTGTCGGGTAGACGCCGTGGCCGACCATCACGCACGGTACGCCCGCCTCGACTGCCGCACGGTACGGAGCGAGGTCCGCTTCGCGGACGCGACCGAGAACGTAGGGCCGGTCGTCGGTGGAGAACGCGAGCGATCCCAGACCCGGAAAGTGCTTGGCGCAGGCGCCGGCCCCGCCGGTGGCGAGCCCACGAGCAAACGCGACACCGAAAAGCGGCGAACGAAACTGCCGAGAGCCGAGCGGCCCGTCCGGCAAGTCGAGCACGGGCCCGAGCGCGACATCCACGTCGATCCGCCGCAGGCGACGTCCCGTCGCCAGGCCGGAGTCGAACGCCTCGGCCTTGCTCCGGAAGGCTCGGGCGGACGAGCGCGGCGGCAGCTGCGGGAACGTCTTTACGCGCCCGCCCTCCTGATCGGCGACCACGAGCGCACCGACCGGCCGCGCCGCGTCCCGGTCGTACTTCTGCACGATCACGCCGGCCACGCCCGGCGGAGCCGGTAGCCCGGAGACGACGACGAGGGCCGCCTTCTGCTGCGGCGTCAGCCCCAGCATCGTGGCCATGGTGATGACGGCGGCAGCGCCCAAACCCTCCGTAGACTAGGCCGTCATGGACTTCGAGCTCAGCGACGAGCAGCGGCTCCTGCAGGACACGGTGCGCCGCTTCGTGGACGACCGGATCCTGCCGAACGCCGTCGAGAACGACATCAACCACCACCTCGACCTGGGAGCGATCGAGGGGCTGGCCGAGCTCGGGGTACTCGGGATCGTGGTCCCTGAGGAGTACGGCGGCGCAGGGCTCGACTTCGTGTCCGAGGCGCTCGCGTGCGAGGAGATCGAGCGCGGCGAGGCGGCGTTTCGGACGTTGATCTCCGTCCACGTGGGGCTCAACTCGCTCGCGCTGCTGAAGTACGCGTCCGAGGAGCAGAAGCGGCGCTGGCTCGTCCCCCAAGCGAGCGGCGACAAGCTCGCGTGCTTCGGGTTGACCGAGCCCGCCGCGGGCTCCGACGTGGCCGCGATGAAGTCGACCGCGCGCCGCGACGGCGATGTCTACGTCCTCAACGGCTCGAAGAACTGGATCTCCTACGCGAACGTGGCCGACCACGCCCTCGTGTTCGCGAAGACCGATCCCGCCGGGAAGCACAAGGGAATCTCCGCCTTCGTCCTCGAGCGTGGCATGCGGGGCTTCACGACCGCCGACACCGAGCACAAGCTCGGCATCTGGGCCGGCTCCACCGGCGAGCTGTTCTTCGAGAACGTCGAGGTCCCCGCCGAGAACCTGATCGGCGAGGAGGGACAGGGCTTCGAGATCGCGATGTACGGCCTCGACCAGGGCCGCTTCACGGTCGCAGCCGGTGCCGTCGGCGTCATCCGCGCCTGCCTCGAGCGCTCGACGGAGTACGCGCGCGAGCGGGAGACGTTCGGTCAGCAGATCGGCAAGTACCAGTTCGTGCAGGACATGATCGCCGAGATGGTGCTCGGGTACGAGACATCGAAGCTGCTCGTCATGCAGGCGGCCTGGATGAAGGACCAGGGAATGCGGAACACACGCGAGACGTCACTGGCGAAGTGGCACGCGACCGAAGCGGCGTTCCGTGCGGCGCATCTCGCCATCCAGGTGCACGGCGCCTACGGCTACTCCGCTGAGTACGGCATCGAGCGGTACTTCCGCAACGCGCGCGCACCGATCATCTACGAGGGCACGACGCAGATCCACAAGATGATGCAGGCCGAGCACGCACTCGGCTTCCGGGCCCTGAACGGCCGCGGCGGCGACGTGTCGCCGCTCTGCTCGTGGGCGCCGGCGCTGTCACCCGTTCAGCGTAACCGCGCGAAAGCTGACGCTTTCGCGCGGGATTAAAAGCCGAGCTCTTCCGGCGCCGGGAGTGGGCTCTGCGGCAGTCCGGGCCGTGGCTCGCCAAGGTTGTACTCGCTCGGCGCGACGTCGTTCGGGCCGTCGGGGTAGAAGAGCGACGCGAGCACCTGGATGTGCCGGCGGCCGACACCGAGCTCGAACTGTCCGCCGCCGTACAACTGAATCCCATTTGCGGCGCAGTGCTCGATGCATTCCAGCAGCCGCTCCGGGGTGCCGAAGCGCGACGGCTTGATGTTCAGCCAGCCTGGCTGCACCGGCAGAGCGTTGACGTCCGCCACAGAGTGAATCGGCGCATCGAAGCTCATCCTGCCCTCGTGCCCGCGCAACACCACGCCGCACTCGCCGTCGAGGGACGCATCCTCCAATACGGCCTCCGGGAAGAGTTCGACGGCTGCGCGATAGAGCGCGGGATCTGGAACGACGTCGACGGGCGTGCCTTTGTAGTACGCCTTGAAGTCGAGGACGCGCACGCGACCCGTCCCAGCAAGGCGCTCCATGAAGGACCTGTCCCAGTCGTTCTCCGGATCGAGCTTCAGCTCGAGCCCGGGGTTGTGCTGCAACCACGCGAACGCGTCGCCGCGCGTCGAGACGACGAACCGGACCGGCCGGTAGTCGCGCTCGAGGGCCGCGCCGAGGGAGAGCCCGTTCTGGCGCAGCGCCAGGTCGAGAGCTGCGCTCTCGAAAGCCCAGCGCCGGTAATCCGCGGACGCACCCATCTTTGGCTCCACCTCGAACAGACGCAGCCCGTCCAGCGTCGCAGAGAGGTCGCCGAGCGTCGTTCGCCCGGGAGCAGCTAGGTCGGGAAACCAGTCGTGATCCTCCGCCGTGTACGTCACGTCCTCACCGCGGCCCTGTTCCCCCTCGCCGCCGAGCACCACCGTGGTGGTGACGCGCGTGAACTGAGTCGAGACGTCGACGGACTTCCGTTCGGTGCCGACGTCCTCGATGTTCAGATCGAGCCCGCGAAGCTCTTCCCAGAGTGCCATCAGCCGAGAGTGGGCTCCGGCTTGCCGGTCGGCTCGATGCGCATCATGTGGTAGACGAGCGGGATTGCGGCGAGGATCGGGATCCCGCAGACCGGCCAGAGGATCTGGTAGCCGTCCGTCGAGTGCAGATACGGTCGCGCCAGGTCGATGGCGACGCCGGCCACCGGCGCTCCGAGCAGAAGGCCCAAGCCCTTCGTCGTCGTCGCAAGCCCTGAGATCGCGCCGCGGTGCTCCTGCGGCATCAACTTGAAGAGCAGTCCCCACGCGAGGGTCATGACCATGCCGCCGGCGACGGCGACGGGAACGATCAGCGCGAAGTACCAGGTGTGCCAGGTCGTCGCGGTGCCCGCAACCAGGAAGCCACCGCCGTAGATGAAGGACGCGAAGAAGATCACGCGCGCGATCCCGAATCGGTCGCCGAGGCGGCCGGCGACCAGCGCGGCGATGACGTAGCCGGCCGCGACGGCGCCCAGCAACTCGGACGAGATCGTCTTCGATTCATGCAGCCCGTCGAGGACGTAGAGCACGACGAAGGTGCGCGCCGCTGCGAACGTTCCCTCCCAGGCGGCGTTCGCAAGGAGGAAGCGGCGGACCTCCGCCTCCTCGCGAAGGATCTGCCAGCTTCGTTTGAAGTACGCACCGACTCCTTCGAACACGCGGCCGTGGCCGCCGTCCTCGCGTACGAGGAGGATCGGCACGGCGCACGCCGCCGTCGTCACGAACGCGGCCAGCACGAACGGCGCGGCGTGCCAGACCTTGAGCAGGAAGCCGCCACCCACGAGCGCCGCGCCCAGCGCGATCCCACGCAGGACATGCTGAATCCCCTGCGCCCGCCCATACGTCGAGGGCGGCAGCAGGTCCGGATAGAGGCCGCGGTAGGGCGGCTCGTAGACGTAGTACGCGAAGAAGAACGCGAGAACGATCAACGTCGACGTCCAGAGGTTCGGCATGAAGGGCATCAGCAGCAGGCAGAAGCCCAGCGGGCCGAGCGCGGCGAGCATGAACGGTCGGCGACGACCCATCGGCGTGTGGAAGGTGTCGCTCCACGGGCCGATCACCGGAGAGAGCATCAGCGCGAAGACGCCTTCCGCGCCGAGCACGAGGCCGATCAGCGCACCCGATTCGGTGAAGCGGTGCAGCAGCGGCGGCAGGTAGGCCGCCGTCGTCGTGATCGAGAAGGCCAGACCGAATGCGCCGAAGCCGAGAACCCAGAACAGGCTGCGTCTGACGGTCTGCGAACTCGCCGCAGCATCGGCCGTCAGCTGTGTCACTAGACCTTGGCTATCTCGCGGTCGGCGGCCAGCCCGCCGCAGATGACGTCGACCACCGTCTCCTCGGCGCGGGCAATTGCCTCGTCGCCGTCCTCGAGCTGACCGAGCACCCAGCCGGTGAGGATCTCTTCGAGCGCTCCGTAGAAGACGTAGCTGGCCATGCGCGGATCGAGGTCGGAGCGGAACTCGCCCTCCTTCTGTCCGCGCGCGATGATCCGTTCGATCCCCGCGAACGCAGCCTCGATCTCGCCGATGCGCTGCTGCAGGTGCGAGCTTCGCGTCACCTCGCGGACGAGCACACGCACGAGGTCGGGATCGCGCCGCCACGCACGTAGCAGGATCTTTGCGATGCCGGCCAACCGGTCGCGTGCACTCTCGTCGGTCTCCTCGACAGAACGAACCGCGTCGAGCACGTCGCGCCACGTCTCGCGGAAGATCGTCTCGAGTAGCTCCTCCTTGGAACGGAAGTAGTGGTACAGCAAGCCGTGCGCGACGCCCGCCTCTTCGGCGATGTCAGCGACGCGGCATGTGTGGTAGCCCCTGTGGGCGAACACCCGAACGGCCGCGTCGAGGATGAGCCGACGCTTGTCCTCCTGTCCTCCGGAACGGTCGGTCAATCGTCGCAGTCTAGTGCAGGGCACAGGTGCTACGGTCGCGCCCGTGGTGCTACGCGGGCTGCTGGTGGTCGACTTCTCGCGCTACCTGCCCGGCCCCTTCGCCAGCCGCGAGCTCCTGCGGCGCGGCGCACGGGTCGTTCGGGTGGAAGCGCCGGAAGGCGATCCGCTGCGTTCGGTCGCTCCCGGCTGGGATGCCGCGCTCAACGCGGGCAAGGAATCCGTCGTCTGGGACCTCGACCGGGATTCAGGGCTCGGGCCTGCGCTCGCCGCGCGAGCGGACGTCGTGCTGGAGGGGTTTCGTCCCGGCGTCGCCGATCGACTCCGGATCGGCGCATCCTCGCTCCCGTCGTCGGTCGTGTACTGCTCGGTGACGGGCTTCGGTCCCGAAAGCATGCGCGCCGGTCACGACCTCAACTACGCCGGCTGGGCCGGACTGCTCGCCGACACCGCACCGGCAGTGCCGCCCGTGCAGATCGCCGACCTCGCCGGCGGCTCGCTCTTCACCGTCATCGAGATCCTCGCGGCGCTGCTCGAGCGGCAACGCAGCGGAAGCGGCGCCCACATCGTCGTCTCCATGACTCACAACGCCCACAGGCTCGCCGCGCACCGCCTGCGCGGGGAGCCCGAACGGACGCTCACCGGGGGCCTCGCCTGCTATCGCACGTATGAGACAGCGGACGACCGCTTCCTCACCGTGACGGCGGTCGAGTCGAAGTTCTGGCGGCGCCTCTGCGAGGTGATCGGCCGTGTCGACCTCGTCGAGCGCCATTACGAGACCGATCAGGAGGCGCTTGCCGCCGAGCTCGCATCGACGTTCCGGTCAAGGGCGCTCTCGGACTGGCTCGGTGTGTTCGAGGGAGAGGACGTGATGGCGGGGCCCGTCGCAACCCTCGCCGAAGCGGCGGAGTGGCTCGGGGAGCCGGCGACGACAGGCGAAGTGCCTGCCCTGGGCGAGCACACTGAGAGCTGGCGCGCCGAGCTCGCCTCATTCGAGGGATAGCCACGCGCCCGGCCGAGGACGATTTGAGTCCAGGATGACTCTGCGCCGCATTCTCTCCCTGCTCTGCTTCGCGGCCTGCGCCTCGACCCTGGTCGGCTGCGCGGGCGGCGATACGCTCGCACTCGATCCGGTTGCGAGAGCCGCGAGCACGACCGCGGACACGACGTCCTCCAAGTTCGAGTTCCAAGCTTCGCTCAGCGCAGGCAGCCTCGGCTCGTTCTCGTTCCACGGGAACGGCATCTACGACGGCAAGGGCAAGTCCGGGTGGATGAACATGCACTTCGCGTTGCCCGCCGCGTACCAGATGCAGGTCCCGACCTCGGATCCGAGCATGGAGATGATCTTCGACGGCAGCCACGGCCTCGTCATGTACATGCGCTCGCCGCTCTTCGACAAGCTGGTCCCTGCGGGCAAGTGGGTGAAGATGGACGTCGGAAAGATGGCGAAGAAGGAAGGCGTCGACCTGGGCGCGATCATGAACGCGAACCAGGCCGACCCGTCGCAGGCGCTCCGTATGCTGACGGCGTCGAGCAACGCGCGCGTGACCGGCTCCGAGCGGATCCGCGGCGTGCGGACGACGCATTACGCGTTCAACATCGACTTCAAGAAGCTCGCCCGGGACAACAAGCAGTTGAGGCAGCTGACGGAGGCGACCGGCTCGGTCTCGGCGCCGGCCGAGGCTTGGATCGACAGCAAGGGTCGCGTTCGGCGGCTGGCGGTCACGATGTCGCTCGGGGCTGCACAGATCGGCACGCCGATGACGATGACCATGACCGAAGACCTCTACGACTTCGGCGCACGAGCGGACATCACGCTGCCGACCGACGACCTGGTCGTCGACCTCTCCTCGCTGGCCGGCTCGGGGTCTTAGCTCTCGTCCTTAGGGCGCGGCAGCGCGTCGGTCAGCTGGCCGAGCGCGCGCGTGACCTCGCTCGGGATGATCCACACCTTGTTGGACTCGCCCTGTGCGATCTGCGGCAGCACCTGCAAATACTGATAGGCGAGGAGCTTCGGGTCGGGGTCTCCGTCGTGAATCGCGCGGAAGACCGTGTCGATCGCCTTCGCCTGGCCCTCCGCCTGCAGGATCGCCGCCTGCCTTTGTCCCTCGGCCCGGAGAATCGCGCTCTGCTTCTCTCCCTCTGCGGTGAGGATCTGTGACTGCTTCACGCCCTCGGCGGTAAGGATCGCAGCACGCTTCTCCCGGTCGGCGCGCATCTGCTTCTCCATCGTCTCCTTGATCGATGCCGGCGGATCGATCGCCTTCAGCTCGACGCGGTTGACTCGGATCCCCCACTTCCCGGTGGCCTCGTCGAGAACCCCGCGCAGCTGGTTGTTGATCTCGTCGCGCGAGGTCAGCGTCTTCTCGAGCGCCATGCCGCCGATGACGTTGCGGAGCGTCGTCACGGTCAGCTGCTCGATTCCCTGGATGTAGTTCGCGATCTCGTAGGTCGCCGCCTTCGCATCGGTGACCTGGAAGTAGATGACCGTGTCGATGCTGACGACGAGGTTGTCCTCGGTGATCACCGGCTGCGGCTCGAACGACACGACCTGCTCGCGGAGATCCATCATGTCCCGCACGCGGTCGACGAACGGCACGACGATCGAGAGCCCCGGAGTAAGAGTGCGTGAGTAGCGCCCGAGACGCTCGACGACGCCTGCACGCGCCTGAGGAATGATGCGGATGGTACGGCCGAGCGTGAGCAGCACGAGCCCTGCAAGGACGAGCAGAACGATCAGCCCAGCGGTCATCTCTTCACCTCTCTACTCGTAGACGAGAGCTGTTGCTCCCTCGATCTTGACGACCTCGACCCGCGTGCCGGGCTCGAGCACCTGATCCTCCATGTAGGCCCGCGCCGACCACTCCTCGCCGCCGATGCGTACGCGGCCACCGTTGACGTCCACGCGCTGGAGGACGACGGCCTTCGTGCCCTCGAGCGCGGCTGTGCCTGTCCGCAACGCCGCGGGCATGTGGAGATGCCGGCGGGCGATCGGGCGCAGGAACGCCACCGTCGCGACCGATCCTGCGATGAAGACGACGAGTTGGAACACGACGCCGAGTCCAACGAGGGCGACGACCGCGGCGGCAACGGCCGCGAGCGCAACCGGTCCGAGGAAGAACATGCCGGGCGTGAAGATCTCGCCGACGGACAGGAGAACTGCCGCGATCGCCCAGATCAGCCAGCCAGGCACGATTGGATCGTAATGGCGTTCAGGCGGGCCGCGCGAGACCGAGGGCCGCGGGCAGACCGTAGAGATCCATCAGGCGTTCGTCGAAGTCCGGGTGCCGGTCCTCGCGGTCGATCAAGATGGCACGCATCCCGAGCGCCCGCGCGCCGTCGATGTCCTCCTCGAGCGAGTCGCCGACCATGACCGCGTCCCCAGGCGCGACGGCAAGCGAGGCGAGGGCCGCCTGGAAGATCGTAGGGTGCGGCTTGACGCGCCCATGCGAGCGGGAGTCGACGATTGCGTCGACGTCGAGCCGGTGGTGTGCGACGAACTCGGTCAGGTCGCGGATGCCGTTCGAGACGAGAGCGATGCGGAGCTCGGCACGCCTCAACTCCTCGAGCACCGGCAGGACGTCTTCGAACAGCTCGAAGTTCTCCGACACGCCCCATCCTTCCTCGATCTCCGTCGCACACTCGCTCGCGATCGCCTCGGGCCCGCCCATGCCGATGAAGATGTCCTCGGTGAAGCGGTGCCAGATCGACTCGTCGTGCAACAGCTCCGGATGGCGCTTGAGGTTGAGGACCGCCGCATCGCGCGCGTCGTCGTAGCGGCTCGTGTCGAGCGTGATGCCGTGACGCGCCGCGATTCGTGCATAGCGGTCGGCCGAGAGCTCCGGTCCGGGACGGCAGAGCGTGAAGTCGACGTCGAAGAGAACCGCGCGCACGGTCATTCGGCATCCTCCAGCAGCCAGCGCACCGTGTCGAGATGCGTGGAGATGTAGCTGCTGTCGAACGCCCAGGCCATGGTCTGGCCGATCGTCCACGCGCGCGCGCGGTCGCGGTCGAGTCCCAGCTCTGAGGTGACGCGATCAAGGCGGTAGAGCGCGTCGCGCTTGCTCTGGCCGAGCTCGAACGAGCGGACGATGGGTGCGACCGCGAACTCGCGCTCGCCCAGCAAGGGCTTCGGGTCGATGACGAGCCACGGCTTGCGCTCGGCCGCCAGGACGTTGTCGCCATGCAGGTCCTGGTGAAGCAGCACCTGCTCACCCTGCGATTGCGAGAGTGAGGTCAAGGCGTCGACGGCGGCGTCCACGAGCCTGCGCTCGACGGCGCGACCCGAGCGCTCCCATTGCTCGGGCAAGTAACCGATCCACCATCCCGCCTCCTCTTCGAGTGTGTGGAACGGCGCGCCCGCCTCGACCCCAAGGCGCGGGAGAAGCTCGATCAGCACGTCCAACGCGACATCTGCGCCCGCGGCGGCGAGGGTCGTTCCCGGCTCGCAACGCTCGAGCAGCATCGCGGAGTGGTTGTCGTCGCGGGCGAGCAGTTGCACCGCGCCGTTGCCGTCCCAAAGAGCGAGGGCGTCGGCCTCGTGCTCGGACTCGCGATGGGGGAAAACCAGCTTGAGCACGGCCGGGCGCCCGTCCGGCAGCTCAGCACGCACTGCGTAACCGGCGGCTCCGGGATCGTAGGGCTCACCCAGCCTCAGGTCCCAGTCTGCGACGCATTCGGCGACGAGGTCGGGGACGCGCTCGAGCCAGACGCCGTGCGTCAGACTCGCGTCGGCCACCGGTACGCGTTCGGCTGCCTGTTCGCGAGCGACGGCAGCTTCGCGCGGATGTTCTTCAGGTGCGCACGATCGAGCTCGGCGGCGATCACGGTCTCCTCGTCCGGCGCTTGCGCGACGACCACTCCCCACGGGTCGGCGATGAGCGAACGCCCGTAGGCCGGCTTGCCGGGAAGGGTCTCTCCGATCTGTGCAGCCGCGGCGACATACAGCTGGTTCTCGATCGCACGCGCACGAAGGAGGACGTGCCAGTGATCCTTCCCGGTCGGAGTCGTGAAGTGCGCCGGCACTGTCACGAGTTGAGCGCCTTCGAGGGTGAGGATGCGATACAGCTCCGGAAAGCGAACGTCGTAGCAGATCGAGAGCCCGATCTTCCAGCCCTCGACATCCGCCACGACCGGCTCGTCACCCGGTTCTTCCGCCTCGGACTCGCGGTAGACGACACCGCCGACCTCGACGTCGAAGAGGTGGATCTTCCGGTACGTGGCAACGATGCGTCCTTCGGGATCGAACACGAGACTCGTGTTCGAAAGCTTTTCGCGGCCCTCGCGAAACTCTGCGATCGAGCCGCCGACGAGCGTGATCCCGTGCGCGCGCGCCCACTCCGACATGGCGGAGACGGACTCGCCGCCTTCGATCGGTTCCGCGCTCGCGTGGTACACCGCGGCGTCGCCGATCGCATTCCACTTCTCGGGTAGCACGACGACGTCGGCACCGGTCGCTGCGGCTTGCGCAACGAGACGATCCGCTTTTTCGAGGTTCGCACTCTTGTCGGCCCGGCTGGTCATCTGGACGCACGCAACACGAACTCGATCCGGCATGGCCCCAGGATAGCTCTGCACCTGTAATCGGACTGATCGCGGGGGAACCAGGGTTCCCCCGCATCCAGTCGGGGTGCCCAGATTTGAACTGGGGACCTCTCCGACCCGAACGGAGCGCGCTACCAGGCTGCGCCACACCCCGAGGCGGCCCAAAGAGTAGCCGCTTTCGGCACAGATGGGTCACATTTCCCCCGCTATGTTGCCCCCATCGACAACTGGGGAAGGCGGCGCGCATGAACAGCGTGATCTTGATCGGAAACCTGACGACGGACGTCGAGCTTCGCGAGGTCGGCGCGGATAAGCGTCTTGCGAAGTTCGGGCTTGCGGTCGACCGTGGCGGCAAGGACAGCGAGACCGACTTCTTCCGGATCTCTGTCTGGGACCGGCAGGCTGAGGTCTGCGCCGACTATCTCGCGAAGGGCCGGAAGATCGCACTCGAAGGGCGGTTGAGGTACAGCACATGGGAAGACGAGGGAAAGAAGCGAAGCGCGGTCGAAGTCGTGGCCTACCGCGTGGAGTTCCTGCCTGGTCCGGCCGGCTCAGGCGCGGAGGTGATGCCGTTCGAGGCCGCCGCTGCCGCCGCCTAGAAAGTCCTCGATGGCGCGGTCGCAGACGTCCGCGCGTTCGGCGATCAGCAGGTGCCCGCACCCGGGGATCACCCGCAGACGCGCACGCAGGCGTCGCGTGTACTCGAAGGCGTCGTCGATCGGCAATTGAACGTCGTCGGCGCCCCAGAGGACGAGCACCGGGCAACGTATCGCCTCGAGCTCTTCGCGGGGATCGTCCGCACGCAGCGCCTGCCAGGCGCTGCCGACGTCGGTGTGCAGCAGTTGCGCGGCGAGAAATCCCTCGACGGCCTCGTCGGTCAGACCGACCGGGTCTGCGACCGACACGAAACCGAACACGAGACGCCTAAGCAGAGGCGAGCGGGACACCCGGCCGCGGTATCGAGCCGCGAGCCGGCCCGGTCGAACCGTGCTGAACACCGAGAGCATGTTCCGCCCCCACAGGTTGCCGACGCTGAGGCCGGCCCCAGCCGCGAGCACCAGTGCGGAAACGTCCTCCGGCTGCCGGAGGGCCATGCGGAGCACGACCATTCCTCCGAGCGAATGTCCGATCACCGGGGCCGGCAGCATCCCTTCCCTCGCGGCGACGAGGGCCACCCGGTCGGCGAAGGGCTCGAGCCCGGCAACCGCCGGCAGAGCCGTCGAGCCACCGTGCCCGGGGAGGTCCGGGACGAGCAGCCTGTGGCGCCTCACCAGGAGCGGAACGAGCTCCGTCCAGTTCGCGGCGGCTCCTCCGAGCCCATGGACGAGGATCAGCGGCGGCCCCTCCCCACCCACGAAATAGCGCATTCGGACGCCTTTGATCTCGGCGAAGCGCTCCTCCAAACCGGGCAATTTTGCGTCCGTCATGAAGGCGGATTATCCTTAGGACCGATGACTGCTTTCGGAGTGCCGGCCCGTTGAATCCGGCAATGACATGTGGAGGCTGGACTTAGCCCGCTGAGCGCATTCGCGCAGGCGGGCTTTTTCGTGCGACAGAGAGAGGAGCGTCGATGGCGAACCACCTAACGCCCGAGGAGCTGTCCAAGGAACTCGGGATCGACCGCCAGGAGGTCATCCGCGTCTGCGTCGAGGAAGGCGTGCCCATCTACCAGGGCAAGATCGACAAGACACTGTTCCAGGCACAGCTAGAAGCCTTGGGCGCGATGCCCGCGCACCACTAGAGCTCAGGCCGATTTGCGAGCCGGCGCGCGCCGGCTGCCAGAGCCGCTCTTCGGGGCGGCTTTGGTCTTAGAGGCGGCAGACGCTGCGGGCTTGCGGCCCTTGGCCTCTGCGACGCTGCGCTTCAGCGCCTCCATCAGGTCCACGACCGGCGCCTCAGGCGTGGGCTCGGGCTTGGCGATCTCCTGGCCGTCCAGCTTCGCCTCGAGCATCTGGCGGAGGTCGCTGCGGTACTGGCTCTCGAGCTCGGACGGATCGAACTCGCCGACGAGGCTCTGCATCACTTGCTGGGCGAGATCGAGCTCGGCCTTCTTCACCTCGGTGCCGGCGACCGCCTCCTCGATCTCCGCCTGCGAGCGGACGTCCTCGGCGAGGAAGAGGGTCTCGAGAACGAGCGCCTCGCCTTTCGGGCGGATGAGGGCGTTGTACTCCGCACCGCGGAGGACGAACCTGCCGATCCCTCCCATTCCCGCCTGTTTCATGGCCTCGAGCAGGAGCACATAGGGCCGGCGCTGGGCGGGCGCCTGCGCAGGCGAGAGGTAATACGTGCGGTCGAGGTACACCGGATCGACCTCGTCGAGCGGGACGAAACGGGTGATCTCGATCGACCGTGACTCGTCGTGCAGCTGAATTGCCTCGAGATCTGCGTCCTCGACGATCACGAACTCGCCCTTGGCCACCTCCCACCCTTTGACGATCTCGTCCGGGCCGACCTCACGGTCGTGTGTGGGACACCAGCGCTTCTGACGGATCGGCGTCTTGCACTCCCGGTGGAGCGTGCGGAAGCTGACGTCCGACTGCTTTGCCTTCGGAGTCGTCGCAAGAGCCAGGCCAACGGGGATGTTGACCAGGCCGAAAGAGATGGATCCGTTCCAGATCGTGCGCATGGCCGCCTTTGAATTGTAGAGGGACCGGCGTGATTCTCCGTCGCCGTTGGCTTCCCTGCAAGGGCTCTGCCCTGTGGGCCTCGGAAACTACGATGGGAACGTGGCAACCACTACCGCTGTCACGGGGACGCGGACGATCGCCCGGCTGTGGCAGGACGCCGTCGCCCGTGGCCTCGACAGTCCCGCCTACCTCGTCCAGGAGGGAGAGGTATGGCGGCCCGTGTCGTGGACGGAGGCTGCCGAGGCGGTCGACGAGATCGCGCACGGCCTGCTCGCCCTCGGAGTCCGGAAAGGCGACGCCTTCGCCATTCTCGCTTCGACCCGCGTCGAGTGGGTGCTCTTCGACTTCGCGCTCGCGCTGATCGGCGCGGTCGGTGCGCCGATCTACATGAACAACTCGCCGAAGGACGCCGTGTACGTGGCCGAGCACTCCGAAGCGGTCGGCGTGCTCTGCGAGGACGAGGCGCAGCGCGCGAAGCTCGCCGGGCTGGACCTCGAGCACGTCTTGACGTTTGCCGACCTACCCGCCCTGCGCGAGCGTGGACGTGCCCACGCCGCCGAGTTCCCGCGAGCCGTCGACGAGGCGGCCGCGACGATCGACGAGAACGATCTCTTCACGTTCATCTACACCTCGGGCACCACCGGCCCACCCAAAGCCTGCATGATTCTGCACCGCAACTACTACGCGATGGTCGACGAGGTGCGGCAGGTGCAGGATTTCACCGTCACCGACGACCTGATGCTGCTGTACCTCCCGCTCGCGCACAACTTCGGCCGTTGTCTGACGCTGCTCGGGGCCCACATCGGCTACACGATCGCGTTCTGTCCCGATCCCTACGCGGTCGGAGACGTGCTTCCCACGATTCGCCCGACCGTCTTCCCGAGCGTGCCTCGCGTGTTCGAGAAGGTGCACACGGCGGTCACGGCCAAGTTCGACGAGGCCACGGGCGCGAAGCGGCGGCTGATCGCTTGGGCCCTGCGCGTCGGCCGCAGGGTCAGCAAGCTGCGCGAGGCCGGACGCTCGGTGCCGCCGCTCCTCGCCCTGCAGCACAGGCTCGCCGACCTGCTCGTCTATTCCAAGGTCAAATCGCGTCTCGGCGGCAACCTGCGCATCGGCGTGTCGGGCGGGGCACCGCTCGCGAAGGAGATTATCGAATTCTTCGCGGCGCTGGACGTCATCATCCTCGAGGGCTACGGGCTGACGGAGTGCACGACCGGCGCGACGATCAACCGCCCGACGCGGTACCGCTTCGGGACCGTCGGACCGGCTCTGCCCGGCGTCGAGTTGCGAGTCGCAGACGACGGCGAGGTGTTGATCAAGACCGACACGGTGTTCGGCGGCTACTTCAAGGACGAGGAGGCGACCCGCGAGATCCTTTCGGCGGACGGATGGCTTCGCTCGGGTGACGTCGGGCATCTCGACGAGGACGGCTTCCTGACGATCACCGACCGCCTGAAGGACATCCTCGTCACCGCCGGTGGAAAGAACGTTGCGCCGCAGAACCTGGAGAACGCGCTCAAGACGCACGCGGTGATCTCGCAGGCGCTCGTCGTCGGAGATCGGCGCCCCTACGTCGCGGCGCTGATCACGCTCTCGGAGGAGGTCGATCCGGCGGACGCGGCACCCGCCGTGCAGCGTGCCGTCGACGAGGTCAACAGCGATCTATCGCGGTACGAACAGATCAAGCGGTTCACGGTCCTGCCCCGGGACTTCACCCTTGAAGCGGGAGAGGTGACACCGACGCTGAAGCTCAAGCGCCGAGTGTGCAAGGAGCACTTCGCGGCAGAGATAGAGGAGCTCTACTCCTGACCGACGTCTTCCTCGTTCTGTCCGCATTTCTCGCGAGTGCGGTCGAGACGGTCGAGGCCCTCACGATCGTCCTCGCCATGGGCCTCACGCGCGGCTGGCGCTCGACACTCGTCGGAGCTGGAGCCGCGACGCTGGCGCTCGCAGCCATCGTCGCCGCGCTCGGACCGGCGCTGACGGTGATCCCGATCGGAACGCTGCGGCTCGTGGTCGGGGGACTGCTGCTCGTCTTCGGCCTCCAGTGGCTGCGCAAGGCAATCCTCCGTGCAAGCGGCTGGCGCGCGGTGCGCGACGAGGACGCGGTCTTCGCACGCGAGCGCGCGGAGGCTGCGAACGCGCCGCACGTCGAACGCGCCGGGCTCGACTGGTATGCGTTCACGGTCTCCTTCAAAGGCGTCCTCCTCGAAGGGCTCGAGGTCGCTTTCATCGTGCTGACGTTCGGGAGCACACAGGGGAGCATCCCGCTGGCAGCGCTCGGAGCCGGCGCAGCGATCGTCCTCGTCGTCCTGGCGGGGATCCTCGTCCGCGAACCGCTCGGCCGCGTCCCCGAGAACACGCTTGCCTTCGCGGTCGGAGTAATGCTGACGACCTTCGGGATCTTCTGGGGCGCGGAGGGAGCCGGTGTCGAGTGGCCTGGCGGCGACGCGGCGCTGCTGGGAGTCCTCGCGTTCGTCTCGCTGATCTCGCTCGGCTTCGTCACGACCCTGCGACGCCGCAAGCTCGCCTTCGCATGAGGCGTTTCGCGAAGTTCTGGTGGGACTTCATCGTCGGAGACGACTGGCGTGTCGCCGTCGGGATCGTGATCGCGTTCGGGCTCACCGCGCTGCTCGCGACGACGTCGATCCCGGCGTGGTGGGTGTTGCCGCTCGCCGTGGCCGCCGTGCTCTGGCTGTCGCTATACCGCGTCGCGCGCTAGATCCGGCGCGCGCCGGCGAAGTTCGACGAGTAGTAGCCGCTGAGCGAGGAGATCTTCACCACGTCACCGGTGTGCGGTGCATGGATGAACTGCCCACCGCCGATGTAGATCCCAACGTGGCTCGCACCGGTGAAGAACACGAGGTCGCCGGGCTGTAGCTCGCCGATCGAGACGGACGTTCCCATCCCGAACTGCGCGTACGAGCTGTGCGGGACCGAGACGCCGATTTGGGCGAAGACGTACGAGACGAGCCCGGAGCAGTCGAAGCCGCTCGGCGACGAGCCGCCCCACACGTACCGCACGCCGAGATAGCGCATCGCGATCCCGACGACGCCGCCGTGGACGTTCGGAGGTGCGACTGTCGAGCCCTCCGGTGTCGAGGCCGAGACGCCAACACCGTCCGGCACGGGAACCTGGACTCCGCCGGCGAGACGAGACCGGGCAGCGGCGGCGAGCTGGCGTTGCTGGGCCGCCTCGGCTGTGCGCATGCGGACGATCTCGCCCTTGATCGACGAGAGCAGCTGCCGGCGCGAAGCCAGCTGCGATTCGATCCGCTGCTTCTGCGCGGCCTTCTGGGCCACGATGGTCTGCTGTTCGGAATGGGCTCGGAGCAATTCGGTTCGGTGACGCTGGATCTCCGCCTTGAACGACGTCACCTGCTGGACGATGCTCGCGTCCTGCTGGGACGTCGAGTTGACGGCCTCGATGCGGTTCAACAGATCGTCGAGGCTCGTCGCACCCAATAGCACCGACAGCGTCGAGTTGTCCTGGGTCGACGTGTACGCGCTCACGAGCCGTGCCGAGAGGGAGGCCTGCGCGATCTTCAGATTCGCACGCGTGAGCTTCAACTGGACGCGGTTCTCGCGCTGGGCGACTTCGATCTGCCGCAGGCGGACGTTCGCGAGGTTGTAGGACTCGATGGCCGGCCCGAGACTGTCGTCGATCTTCTGGATCTGGGCCAGCACGTGCTGCGCCTGTGCCTGCTTGGCGGCGACCGTCCCGGGCGTGGCGTTCGCCGATGCCGCCGCACACAGCAGTGCGAGAACGGCCGCGCCGGCAAAGCCCGCACGGCCTCTTACCATCGGCGTCGCAAGCGAACGCCGAAGGCAAATGCAGAACGCCTGCGCCTGTCGTTTCCTGCCGCTGGGCACCAGCACGCGGAAGATCCGGGTCGACGGGCGCACCGGAGGGGGCCGGTACGTCACAAGTGGCGCACCCTAGCAACGTCTTCGGCTGTCTGCAACCGCTTTCCGAGCCTAAAAGTGACGATTTCTCCCATGTGTCTGGACCGCACAAAGTCCTAGCTTGCTAGGGTCACGGGCCGTGCGTTGGCGCAGGGAGAGCCGCCTCGCGCTCGGGCTGGCGCTCGGAGTCGCGCTTCTCTTGGGAATCTTTCTCCCGGGAGCCGAAGGCGCGGGCCCGAAGAAGAAGGGAACCCAGCAGCGGGCTCGGATCGTGGCCCACTCCCACACGGCCCTACTGAGCCTCTACGCCCTGGATTCGCGGCTCCTGCAGACGCGGAGCGAGCTGGCCGGCCTCCGGAGCCGTGCGGACGGCCTCCGGCTCGAGCGGGACCGGGTCCAGCAGGAGGTCGACGTCATTGCCGGCAACGTCAAGACGTCCCAGCGGCTCCTCGGCGAGCGTCTCAGGGCCCTCTACGAGGAGGGAGAACCGGATGCGATTGCCGTCCTCCTCGGCGCCAGGTCGCTCGACGACGCCGTCATCCGCCTCGACCAGCTCGAGCAGAGCGCTCGCCAGGGGGCCCAGGCGGCGAGGGATGCCAGGGACGGCCGAGCCAAGCTGCAGGGGCTCGCCCTCGAGCTCGACGCCCGTATCCGTCAGATCCAGGCCCTCGAGGCCCAGGCGGAGCGGACGGCGGCAGCACTCGAAACGGCGCGAGCCAGGCGGGTCTCCTACCTCGCGGCGCTGGCGCGGCAGCGGCGCCTTAACGCCCGTCAGATCCGAGCTCTCGATCATCGGGCTCGGCAAGTGGTGGCCAAGGCGGAGGTCGTGCAGTCGCAGGCTGCGGAACCGGCTGCAGTCCCCTCGGTCGGGGTCCCCTCGATCACTGACGGCACGCGGACGCTGACGGTGACTTCGACCGGCTACTCGTTGCCGGGCAGGACCTCGACCGGGCTCCCGGTCGGCTTCGGAATCGTCGCCGTCGATCCGGCAGTGATCCCGCTCGGTTCCCGGTTGTCCATCCCGGGCTACGGCGAAGGCGTTGCTGCGGATACGGGAAGCGCGGTCCAGGGCATGACGATCGACCTCTGGTTCCCCACGCTGGCCCAAGCCCTTGCCTGGGGCAGGCGCACGGTTACGATCACCCTTCACTAAACTTCGTCGGCCCGCGGGGGAGGGGCGCCCACTATGAGCCAGTCCGTACAAGCGGACAATCAGGAGCTGGCGGAGGTCCGCGTCCTGATCGTCGACGACCACGATCTCTTCAGGAGTGGGCTTCGCAACCTCCTGGAGGACGAGGGCGTACGCGTCGTCGGAGAGGCCGCCGCCGGGCAAGAGGCTCTCAACATCGTCCGCGAGGTCGCGCCCGACGTCGTCGTGATGGATCTGAACATGCCCGGCATGGGCGGCGTGGAAGCGACGCGCCACATCTCGACGATCGCGCCACTCACCCGCGTGGTGATGCTGACGATCTCAGATCAGGACAACGACGTCATCGACGCCATCCTCGCGGGGGCCTGTGGTTATCTCCTGAAGGACTCGTCGATCCATGAGCTGATCGCGGGAATCAAGGCGGCCTCGCTCGGCGAGTCCTTGATCTCGCCGACGATCGCTTCCAAGGTCTTGCAGCGGGTGCGCGCATCCAGCACGCAGCCCGAGATCGAGAGCACGATCCGCGCCGAGCTCTCGGACCGCGAGATCGAGGTGCTGAAGCTGATCGCGAACGGCAAGGACAACGCGATGATCGCCGGCGAGCTCCACATCAGCCCGAAGACGGTCAAGAATCACATCTCGAACATCCTCATGAAGCTGCAGATCGACAACCGCATCCAGGCCGCCGTCTACGCGGTCAGAAGCGGGATCGTCTAGTTAGACGCTTGACCAGACGGCTGCCGGACCTCGTCCGCGCGGCTGCGCAGCGAGGAAAGGAGGCCGCGAAGGTTGCTGAGGTCGCCGTCGGCCGCGGAAAGCCGCCGTCCGAGCTGGGTGAGCTCGGAGTGCTCGTCGTCCTGCGACTTCCCACCGAGCTCCGCCGCGACCGTCGCGATCCTGCGCTCGAGCCGCCAGCGCTCGGCCTCGAGCGCCAGCGCCTTGGCATATCCGGCCGTGAGCGTGTGTTCGATGGTGTCGATGGTCGGCGCCTCGTCACCGGCGGCCGGCGCGTCGAGCAGCGAGCGGATCTCGTCGAGGATCATGAGGGGCTACGACCTTGATTTTTCGGGGTCCCGACAAGTATCGAGGCTGGGACCCGCTGCGCACATGGGCCGCCCGGACTATCTTCTGCCCTGCAACGGCCCATCTTCTTGACTCAATCGGGTCAAGCTCGAAAAATGGGTTCCGCGTGAGCCGCCGACTTCTCGCCGCCCTCTTCGCCTTGGTTGCCTTTGCGGCCCCCGCCGCGACGACGGCGGGACCGACCCAGGACTCGCAGCTCCAGCGCCGGCTCGCCCGTGCGCTGCATGTCCCCCACGTCGCTCCGGCTCGGTCGGGTGCCGTCGCCCTCGACCTCGCTTCCGGCACTGTCCTCTTCGAGCAGAACCCGGGCCGGCCGCTGGCTCCGGCGTCGAACGAGAAGCTGCCGCTGACGTACGCGGCGCTCGTCCGGCTCGGGCCGGCATTCCGGATCGAGACGGACGTGCTCGGCGAGGGGCAGCTGGATGGAACTCAGTGGACCGGCACTCTCGTCCTCAAGGGGAACGGTGATCCCACGCTCTCCAGCGCCGACCTGCGCGCGCTCGCCGCGCAGGTGAAGTCATCAGGGATCCGGAGCGTGACCGGAGGCGTGAGCGGCGACGAGAGCGCATACGACGCTCGCCGGATCGTGGCCGGCTGGAAGCCGAGCTTCTTCATCGACGAGTCTCCGCCCCTCTCTGCTCTCGTGGTCGACCGCGCCCGCGTCGGGCGCATCGTGTCTCGCTCGCCGGCGCTCGCGGCCGCAACGGCTTTTCGCGACGCGTTGCTGAAGGCGGGAATCGCCGTCGCGGGTCCTGTCCGGGCCGCAGTGGCGACCGAATGGTCGGAGCAGCTCGCCAGCGTCTCCTCCCCGCCGCTCGGGGCGATGCTGCGCTTCATGGACCGGGAGAGCGACAACTTCACCGCCGAGATGCTCTTGAAGCAGCTCGGCCTCTCGGAGCTCGGCCGGGGCACGAGTGCCGCGGGAGCGGCCGTGGTCACGCAAGCGCTTTCCGAGGCGCGCGTGCCGATGACGGGAGTCCGCATCGTCGACGGCTCGGGCCTTTCGCAGCTCGACCGATTGACGGCGAATGCGCTAGGCAGCCTGCTACACGCCGCCTGGGCCGATCCAACCGTCGGCCCGGCCTTACTCGCCTCCCTGGCGGTGGCAGGAGTGAACGGAACACTGGAGCATCGGCTGAGCAAGCCGCCCGCACGCGGACGCGTGCTCGCGAAGACGGGCACGACGGACGTCGCGTCCTCGCTTTCCGGCTACGTCAGCGGCCGCTACGCGTTCGCAGTCGTGCAGAACGGCCATCCGCTGTCGTACTGGTGGGCCCGTCGCGCCCAGGACCGGTTCGCACAGATACTGGCCGGCTCCTAGTTCGTTACGTGCGCCTCAAGAGCTCGACGAGGTCGGCTTCGGACAGGGTCGGGACTTCGACCTTGCGCGCCTTCGTCAGCTTGGAGTTGCCAGGCTCCTCGCCGACGATCAGTCCCGTGGTCTTGCCGGACACCGAGTTCACGACCTTCGCGCCTTTCGCTTCCAGCGCCGCCGCCACTTCGTCGCGAGTGAAGCTCTCCAGCGTGCCGGTGATCACGTACGTGTTGCCGGTGAGCGGGCCTTCGACGGGCTTGAGCTCATCGCCGATCTCGAAGCGGAGCCCGAGCGACCGGAGCTCCTCGACGAGCGCGCGGTTCGCCTCGTCGGAGAACCATTCCGCGATCGCCTCCGCGCGCTCGGGGCCGATCCCCTCCGCCTCCAGGATGTCCTCCTGCGCGGCGGCGCTCAGCCGGTCGACGCTCTCGAAGTGGCGCGCGAGATTCTGCGCCGTCACCCACCCGACGTCCGGGATGTTGAGCCCGAACAGAACGCGGTGGAACGGAACCTGCTTCGAGGCCGCGATCGACTCGATCGCGCTCGTCGCAGAGATCTCGCCGTAGCCCTCGAGCTCCATCAACTGCTCTTTCGTCAACCGGTAGAGATCGGGGAGCGACCGCACGAGCCCGAGATCCCACAAGCGACGCACGGATTGCTCACCGACTCCCTCGATGTCTGCAGCCGCCTGCACCCAGTTGATCAGCGACTCGAGGCCGCGTGACGGACAAGCACGATTCGGGCAGCGATGCATCGCCTCGCCCTCCGGCTTGACGATGTCGGTGCCACAGAGCGGGCACTGCTTCGGCATCTTGAACGGCTTCGTTCCCTTCACGTGTGGCAGCACCGGCCCCACGACCTGCGGGATCACATCGCCGGCGCGCTGGACGATCACGTTGTCGCCTTCGCGGATGTCCTTGCGGTTGATGTCCTCCTCGTTGTGCAGCGTCGCCTGCGACACGGTGACACCGCCCACCTCGACCGGCTCCAGCTGCGCCCACGGGTTCAGGGCACCGGTGCGGCCGACGCGGATGTGGATCTTGTTCAGCTTCGTCTCTGCGGTCATCGGCGCCCACTTGAAAGCGCGCGCCCAGCGAGGCCGGTCGTGCAGCGCACCGAGGCGGCGCTGCTGATCGAAGGAATCGACCTTGATCACGATCCCGTCGATCTCGTAGTCGAGCTCGATGCGCCGCTTCTCCCAGTCACGACACGCCGCGGCGACAGACTCGACGGTCTCGTGCCGCTCGGCGTACGGGTTGGTGCGGAACCCGTGCTCGCGCAGCCACTCGAGCGAGTCCCAGTGACCAGCCGCGGGCAGGCCCTCGCGACGACCGAGGCCGTGGACCCAGATCGACAGCGGACGCTCGGCCGTGATCGTCGAGTCCTTGAGCCGCAGAGAGCCGGCCGCTGCGTTGCGCGGGTTCGGCGTCGGCTTCTTGCCTTCGGCGATCAGCCGCTCGTTGAGCTGGTTGAAGCCGCTGAGCGGGAGGTACACCTCGCCGCGCACCTCGAGCAGCGGCAGCGGCGTCTCGCCTTCGGCGAGCTGCATCCGCATCGAGATCGCTTTGATCGTGCGGAGGTTCGGCGTCACGTCCTCCCCTAGCCGTCCGTCGCCACGCGTCGCGCCACGAACGAAGACCCCGTCCTCGTAGACGAGGTTGATCGAGAGCCCGTCGATCTTCGGCTCCGTCACGTACGCGACGTCGCTCGTCCCGAGGCGCTTGCGCACGTCCTGGTGCCACTTCTCGAGCGCCTCGGCAGTCGTCACTTTCTCGAGCGATCCCATCGGCGAGAGGTGCTCGACCTTCTGGAACTTCTCCGACGGCGGCGCTCCCACCCGTTGCGTCGGCGAGCCGGAAGTCACGAGCTCGGGGTTCGCGTCCTCGAGCGCGACGAGCTCGTCGTACAACCGGTCGTACTCCGCATCGGTGACCTCGGGATCGTCGAGAACGTGATAGCGGTAGAGGTGGTAATCGAGGACGTCGCGCAACTCAGCCGCGCGCTTCTTCTCCTTAGAGGACGGCAAGCAGCTCCTCCGGGGTCTCGACGAGGGCATCGGGCACCTCAGCCTCGAGCCGCCCTCGCGCATGGATGCCGCCCCAGGTGACGCCGATCGAGAAGAGGCCGGCAGCCTTTGCGGCCTGGACGTCGAACGGTGCGTCCCCGACGTAAGCCGCCTCGTCGGCGCGTACGCCCATCCGTTCGAGAGCGAGCAGCAGGGGTTCCGGGTCTGGCTTGTGTCGGGCCGTCTCGTCGCCGCCGACGA
>VAXG01000150.1 GCA_005883355.1 Actinomycetota bacterium
AGTGGATAGTCCGGAGACCTCCTGTCCAATTTGCGCGTGCGGCGAGCCGCTCGACGTCGTCGCCGAACTCGCAACAACCTGGATCACGGCACCGGTTGATGCCCCGCTCCCCGGCTACGTGTGCGTTGTCGCCAGGCGGCATGTCGTCGAGCCGTTCGAGCTTCCCCAGACAGAGTTCGTGGCCTTCTGGCACGAAGCCATGCTGGCGGCCCGGACCGTAGCCGACCTGTACCGGCCGACGAAGATGAACTACGAAATTCACGGCAACACGATCCCGCACCTGCACCTGCACCTTTACCCACGGTTCGCTGATGACCCCTACGTGGGTGGTCCGATCGACACTCGGCTCGCCTCGTTCAGCCGATCGCCAGAGCAGTTGAGTGCGATAGGCCGAGCGTTCAAACGGATCACGACGGACGCAAGTGCGAGTCGCGGCTAGACACACCTCGCGTGGGCCGGCGTCCTCCTCCTAGAGCTGGACTTCGAACGGCGTAAATAGTGCGTCTAGCGGGCTTCGCTTGAGTCCAGAGCACTTCTGCGCACTCGGCCGGACGCCGGATGGCTCCTGCGTTCCATCTCTCGTGATGAAGTGGCGTAGGGTGCACGGGCACAACAACAGGTCCCGACAGAGGAGGAGACAATGGTCTTGGCAACGGCGAAGATCGGGGATTTCGACCGCTTCTGGAACACCTTCTCAACCAAGGGCGCTGAGAAGCGAAAGCAGCACGGTTGCAAGGGGGCGCACGTCTTTCGGGATCCAAATGAGAGCGACCGGGTTTGGGCGATCTTCGACTGGGACGAGGCGGGCTGGCAGAGCTTCACCTCGGACCCCGAGGTCCCGGCGATCTTTCAGGAAGCCGGGTTTACGCAAGGTCCGCCCAAGTCGGCGGAGTTCCTCCGTCAGCACGACGCCTAGGCAGGCCCGCGCGACTCCAATCAGTCCTTCGACTTACCGCCGACTGGGATCGGGCCGAACAGCGGGGCAAACAAGAGGTTAGAGACCCTCACCGCCGTCGGCTGCGCGAGCGTGCTCTCACCTGAGTTTTAGGGAGCGATTGCACGGAGACCTGCGCAAAAGAGCGGTCCCTCTCCTAGTCGGACGCCCGCCGTCGCGTTTTGGCGGAATCGCGACCCTGGGAAATGGTTCACAGCGAGATGCGGCGCCCGCCCAGCAGTCCCGGGACCGCCGGCGTGCGCCTGCGAGCTTGGGCATTCTGTTCGGATGGCAGAGAGTCGGGCAGGCGCGGGAGGTTCGCGCGCGATTACCCATGCGCAGCGACTGAGAAGCCGGGATGGCTATTTCGCGCCGGAGAGTGTGATCAGGAGACTCGGCAACACGCCGCTTGTCCCGTTTTTGGGTGGTGGCCCGGCGGTGCTCCTGCAGGTGGCCCATCCGCTCGTGGCCGCCGGCGTCTTCGATCACTCGGATGTTGGACGTGATCTCTGGCGGCGCCTCGTCCACACGCTGCGCGCCCTCTACCTGATCGCCTACGGGACGAAGGAGGAAGCCGAGCGGGCGGCCGAAGTGGTGCAGGCCGTGCACGCTCAGGTGCACGGGTCGACACGGACGCAGCTCGGCCGCTTCCCGCCCGGAACGCCGTATTCCGCCTCCGATCCCGAGCTGATGCTTTGGGTTCACGCGACGCTCGTTCAGGCGTCGCTGGCGGCCTACGAACGTTTCGTCGATCCGCTGTCGCGCGCAGATCAGGAGGGCTACTACCAAGAGATGGCGCTGGTCGCCCGTCTGTTCGGGACGCCCGCTTCCGTAATCCCCCGCTCGCTCGCCGATTTCCGCGAGTACTTCGCCGCCCAGATCAGCGGAAAGACGATCACAGTCACCGCGCCGGCGAAGGAGGTAGCGGCGGTGATCCTGGAGGCGCGCCTACCCACGCCCTTGCGCCTGTTCGTGCCCGCGCACCGACTGTCGACGGCCGGCCTGCTGCCGCCGCCGCTCCGCGACCAGTACGGACTGCGCTGGAGCACCTTCCACGAACTCGCACTACAACTGGCCGCACGCTCCATGAGGATTACAGCAACACCCGTCCTTGCCGTCGCCTCCCGACTGGCACCCACCAGCGGGCCGCTCGCAGCCTGAACCTCCTCACAATGGCCTCACTCGTCTAACGGTGGATGTGCAGGTCCACAGTCGCCCAACCTTTGATCTTGTCGCTCTCTGTTGGAAGTACGACAACCGATGCAGCGGACGACGACCGACTAATCACTTCTTGAGCGTCGCCCAACTGACCGCAGAGCGGGCAGGAGCTGTAAAAGTCCCGCCATCAGCAGGGTTGGAACAGAGGCGTACACCATCAGTCCGCCAACCCGCCAGACGAGCTCCGAGCCGCCCGTGGAGTTACCCCCGTACCCGGAGACGAAGACTATGCCCCAACCCACGAAGAAGAAGACAGCGGCGATAATCAGCAGTCGGGAGGGCCACGAACTCAATGACCCGATGGTACTCCGGTCTACCGGCGGCAGTAACAAAGCACTACTACTTGGAGGGCTTAGCGAAACGCGAGTTGCGCCACTTCATAAACCACTCGGATACGAAGATCACGGCGAGGGCGATCGAGAGTGCGGAAGTCGCGACGCCTCGCAAACAGCTCGACGAGCACGCCGGCTAAAGCCATCGAGCAAAATCCCGGATGGCGCGTGTGCTACTCCTCGACGTAGCGGTTGCCTCGTGGCTCTACCTGCCTGAGGCAACCCAATGTCGCCTTCTGGCGGAAAGGCGACAAGAACTCCTGGTGCGGCGTCGCGAACAGTTTCAATGCTTCGCGGCGATGGTCGGGCCGCGCTGTAGCCTCAACTAGTTGGGCAAGGTTTCCCGGGATAGCGGAAGTCGGCACGCCAGCGTGGAGCGCAGCCGCCGGGGGCGGCCGCTGCGCTTTTGCTTTCCATTCGATGTCGGCGGTGTCGGTGGCGTTTGGCTAGCGGCTGACCGTCAGCACCTTGCTCACGCCGGTGATGTAACCGGGTGCCGTCTGCGAGGTCGGCATCACCACGCGCAGCCGCGAGCGGCCCTGATGCAAACGCACACGGAAAGTGGCCGACGAGTTGGTGTCAAGGATCACCTTCTTCTCGGTCGCCACCCCGCTCGAGCTCAACCGCTGCACGAGCACGAACTTGCCGGCGAACGAGCGCGCCGCCGTCACCTTGGTCGAGAAGCTGCCGGTGGAGAGATTGACGAGCGTGAGCGTGATCAGTGGCCGCACCTTCACCGTGACCGTCGAGC
>VAXG01000151.1 GCA_005883355.1 Actinomycetota bacterium
TCGATCTTCGTACGACTCAGCGGGATGTGATCCCGCCTAGAGGCCTGGCGATGGTCGCCCTTCCACAGGGAGGAAGCCTTTCGGACCGACATGAAGTCGATCTCGCGCAGATAACGCTCCGCGGCCGCCACGTTGAGCAGTCGGAGAACAAAGCGGTCGTTCGCGCCCCAGTTGGTGTTTGGCAGGTCGACCTTGCGTGTCGTTACGAAGCCGAGCGCGAGCAGCAGGCTCTGGACGTCTCGGCTGAAGGTTTCAGTAACGGTGCTCCACGAGACGTAGCCGTTGTTTGTCGTGCCGTCTGCCTCGAACAGGCCTCGGATGAATGCTGCGTAAATCTCACGGTCGTTCGTATGGAGAACGGAATCCGGAATGTGTGCATGCCAACCCTTGCCGCTGTGCTCGGCCGACGGCGGGAGCTTGGCGAAACCGCAAGCCTCCCACCAGAGCGTCAGCGGCACCGAGTTGAATGCGACCTCGGTGTAACCCTGCTTCTGGGTGACCGAGGCATCGAGGCCGAAGAGCGCTGCGCCGAGATCGACGAGTCGCTCGATGACATCGTCGTCGCCCTTGGCGACGCACAGCCGCAATCCCTTGGCATGGAGGGAGCCGTCGCCCATGAAGTAGCCGACGAACTCTGCGAGCTCGGGCGTCATTCGGCGAGGAACGCGCGTCCGGAAGTCGGCAGTCCAGTAGAGATCCCCAAGCGGCGGAAGCGCGACCTCTTGCGGCTCGCCGACGAGACCGTTGAGCATCAGCGGGACGCGGTCGTCCTTCTCGATCTCGGCGAAGCGGCGCCAGACCCAGTTGCCCTCCGCGTCGACGACCTTGATCCGGTGCGTGGCGGTCCCCTGGATGCGGTAGCCACGATCTGTCTCGATCGACACGACCTGTTCGAAACCGTTGACGTAGAACTGAGTCGCTTGACGTGGCCCGTCGTCGGTCCCGACCTCGAGGTCAAGCTCCTGCCACTTCGAGCCGACCGGATCGCCGAGCGTGCGGAGTCGGACCAGGCCACGGCTCGTGGAGACGAGGCTGTCGCCGACGAGGCATCCGGTCGGCGCGAGCACGGTCGCCTGCGCATTGCGGTACCCATGGATCTCCCCGAGGTTGAGGACGTCGTCCCAGGCCTGGCGGCACGCGCCGAGCAGGTCGGCCGGAATCACGTCGGAGTCCTGGATGTTCCCGACCGCGGCGCGATGCTGCGCCATGACGCCGATCATCGCCGCAGCGTTCGGCTTGTAGCCGGCGAACGGTCCCATCCGCCCTGCGATCTCCGCCGACTTGCGATACGCGCGACCAGTCATCAACCCGGTGATCGCAGCCGCGTAAGCGCGACCCTCATCAGAGTCGTACGGAAGCCCGCGCGCCATCAAGAGCGCGCCCAGGTTTGCATAGCCCAGCCCCAGCTGGCGGAATGCCTTCGCGTTCCGCTCGATCTCAGGAGTCGGATACGACGAGTTGCCGACCGCGATCTCCTGCGCGAGGAAGACGACGTCCACGGCATGCGTGAGCGCCTCGACGTCGAGCTCGCCGTCCTCGCGGCGGAACTTCATCAGGTTCAGCGAGGCGAGGTTGCACGCGCTGTCGTCGATCGACATGTACTCCGAGCAATTCGCGACAACGACACCATCGACGATGTAGGAGTGATGGAGTGGCTCGGTCAGGTTGTAGACGAACTCCTGGCCGTCATTCTCGCGGGACACGAGCGTTGTCGCGCGCTTGGTCGCGTAGCGTTCTGTCGTCGCGAGCAGTTCCTCGAGCGCGGTCTGCTTGCGCGGTGTCGAGAATCCGATCGTTCCCGCGAAGGTTTCGAGATCCGAACCCGTGATCCGAAGGTCGAACCCTGACTTCGATGCGTACGCGACTTCGGTCCCGTCAGAGCGCGTATACGAGAACTTCTGCGAATCGCTGCCCGTCATTGCGTAGATTCGGCTTCGGACACCGAAGGCGTTGAGCAGGCGCTGAACATCCTTCAGGAGGGCCTCACTTCGACTACCGAGGCCAACGTAGCGGCTTGCCTTCCCCGACTCGACTCGCGCGACGCAACCATCCGCGCCGAAGAGCCCGCGCAGGAACGCAGCCTGAACCTCCGTTGGTGCACCGAACACGCTGCTCGGCACGCGCTTCTCGTGGGCGTGTCCGGTGCTCGCTCCGAGCCAGCGGAAGAACGTCCGAACGGTCTCGCTGCGTGCGCGCAGCTGCACGGTGCCGTTCTTCATCTCCTGGCGAGAGATACCGCCGATCAGTTCGCTGAGCAGTCCTTCATGTGAGTCGAGGAGTCCATCCCTGATGTCGTCTCCGCCGTAGACCCAGCCGGTCTGAACATCGGTGATCCACCCGTCGCCGACGAGATGACCCATCAGTTCCCCGAGTCCCTCGCTCCAGCGTTCGGGCAGTTCTTGGTACGTGAGTGTCCCGCCGTGGCCGAACGACTTGGCGAGCGCTTCGATCTTGACCGGAAGTGCCCAGGATGCTTCCTCGGCAGGAGTCGGGCTGTCGTTCAGCAGCACCTGGTCGTCGCGCGTGAGCTGTGCTGCCTCGACGTAGCCGCGATTCACGGTCCAGAGGCGGTGATTTGGTGTGCACCGAAGCTCCTGACCGTTGGCGAAGCGCATACGAAAGATCGACGAGACACCATTCTGCATTACGACCAGCGGCGTGCTCGTAACGACGCCTTCACCGGGCTCTTTCGCGGTCGCGCGATGCGTGTAGACCTGAACCTCTTCGCCTTCAGAGGCGAGGCTCCAGAGCTCACGGAAAGTAAGCAGACCGCGAGTCGTATGAACGCGCGAATCCCCAGGGAAGCACGGGTTCGACGCGTTGATGCGGCTCGTGTTCGGGAGCGTGTGCCAGTTGTTGATCGTTGTGTCGTACTGGACACCGGGGTCGGCGCACTGCCAGGCCGCCTCGGCCATGTCCTTCAGGATCTTGCGCGCCTTGACCGTGTCGACGACGGCGCCGTCGGTGCGTGCCGTCAGGTTCCAGTCGCCGTCGGCCTCGACGGCTTCCATGAACGCATCGGTGACGCGCACCGAGTTGTTGGCGTTCTGGTACTGGATCGACGCCCAGTCGGCCGAGTCCAAAGACATGTCATAACCCGCCTGCTCGAGGACGCGAGCCTTCTTCTCCTCGTACGCCTTGCACCAGATGAACTCAGCGATGTCGGGATGGTCGACGTCGAGCACGACCATCTTCGCCGCGCGCCGCGTCTTGCCGCCGGACTTGATCGTCCCGGCAGACGCGTCGGCGCCGCGCATGAAGGAGACAGGCCCGGAGGCGTAGCCGCCCTTCGAGAGCTGCTCCTTCGAGGAGCGAAGCTTGGAGAGGTTCACGCCCGAGCCGGAGCCGCCGCGGAAGATGACGCCCTCGCGCCGGATCCAGTCGAGGATCGAGTCCATC
>VAXG01000152.1 GCA_005883355.1 Actinomycetota bacterium
CACGAACGTGTGGAGCGAGGACCTGCGCTATCGCGTCTCGCGCGTGAAGGCGCGCCTGAAGTTCATGGTCGACGACATCGGCGCGGAAGGTATGCGCGAGCGGGTCGAGGCGAGGCTCGGCCGGACGCTCGAGAGCTTCACGCTGCCGTCGATCGACGCCCGGCCCTCCAATCACATCGGCGTTCACGCACAGAAGCAGGAGGGTCTCTCGTACATCGGCGTCCCAGTGCGCGTCGGGCTCGCATCGGGCGACCAGCTGATCGGGGTCGCCGACTTGGTCGAGTCGTTCGGCGGTGACTTTCGCATCACGCGACAGCAGAACTTCGTCGTCACGGGCGTGCCGAACGAGCGTATCGACGAGGTCGTCGCCCAGTTGGAGGAGATCGGCTTTCCGCTTTCGACGAACAACGTCTGGGCGAATTCGATCGGCTGCACCGGCGAACCGCATTGCAACTTCTCGGTCGGCGAGACGAAGCAGCGGCTCGCGCGCCTCGTCTCTCACCTCGAGGGCGTCTTCGGCGAGCGGATCGCCGATCTGCGCCTGCACCTCGACGGCTGCCCGCACGCCTGCGCGCAGCACTGGGTGGGAGACCTCGGCTTCCAGGGCACGACCGGAAAGGACGCCGACGGACGCCGGCTGTCCGCCTACGACATCTTCGTGCGCGGCTCGCTCGGGCCCGATCCTGCAATCGCACGGCCCGTCTTCCGGCGCGTCCCGAGCGACGGGCTCGAGGCGGCGGTCGAGGGCCTGATCCGCGGCTGGTTCGACGGTCGCTTAGACGGCGAAAGCTTCACGGAGTTCCAGCGGCGTCTTTCCGACGGGGAGCTTGGCGCCATCGCGCAGCTCGAGCCGGCGCGCAACAGGCGCGAAGTCGAGGCTGTCGCATGAGCACGTACGAGCTGCTCGACGAGCTCGAGGCGGGTGAGCTTTCGGTGGCGTTCGAGGGCGAAGAGCCCGAGACCGTTCTCGAGTGGGCGCTCGAGCGCTTCAGCCCGCGCATCGCCGTCTCGACCGCGTTCCAGATCGACGGGGTCGCGATCATCGACATGGCCTACCGGCTCGATCCCGAGATTCACGTCTTCTCCGTCGACACGGGCCGGTTGCCCACAGAGACGCACGAGCTGATCGACCAGCTACGCGACCGCTACCCGGGCCTGAACCTGGAGGTCCTCGCGCCGGAGGAGGAGCACGTCCGCCGCATGGTCGAGCGGAAGGGCCTCGACCTGTTTCGCGAGTCGGTCGAGAACCGACTCCTCTGCTGCAACGTTCGCAAGGTTCGCCCGCTGACCAGGCACCTCGCCACCCTCGACGCCTGGATCACGGGGCTCCGCCGTGATCAGTGGGCGACCCGGACGAACATTCGCAAGGTCGAGATCGACCACGACCACGGTGCGATCGTGAAGCTCAACCCGCTCGCCGAATGGACGAAGGACGAGGTCTGGGACTACGTGCGCGAGAACGACGTGCCGTACCACCCGTTGTACGACCAGGGCTATACGTCGATCGGCTGCGCGCCGTGCACCCGTGCGATTCGTTCCGGCGAGGCCGACCGCGCCGGACGGTGGTGGTGGGAGACGAACGCGCCGAAGGAGTGCGGCATCCACTGCGCGATCGAGACCGGCGGCTTCGAGCACGAGCTGCACGCGATCCTCGGAGAGGACGCCGATGGCTAGCGCGGCGGTGAGGCTCGACGGGGCGGCGGCCGAGGTCGCACTGGGCGAGGCGCAGGCTGTGCTTGCGCTCGTGCAGGACGCGGACAGGCGTGGCCGGCTCGCCGATCTCGTCGCCGCGGTCCAGGAAGGCGAGCTCGGCGAGGACGACGCGCAAGCGCTCGAAGAGATCATCGAGCTCGGGCTCTCGACCGGCCGCATCCGCGGCGTCTACGGCCCTGAGGGAGAGCAGGCCGCGCTCAAGACCTACCGCAAGCTGCCGCGCGGCAAGGAGCTCTCCGAGAGCACGCGGGACGTCACCGGCGCGCTGGGCGCGCTCGAAGGCAAGACGCTCGAGCAGGTCAAGGTCCAGCCGGCCGGGCCCGGCGCGTACCTCCTCAGCATCGGCGTCGAAGGGCTCGAGCTGACGGTCCGGCTCGACCGTTCCGGCGCCCGGCTCCATTCGGTCGGCGTCTGATGACCTACGTGATCGCGGAGCCGTGCATCGACGAGAAGGACAAGAGCTGCATCGACGTCTGCCCGGTCGACTGCATTCACGAGACCGAGCAGATGCTCGTGATCGACCCCGCCGAATGCATCGACTGCGGCGCGTGCGAGCCCGAGTGCCCCGTCGAGGCGATCTTCCCGGAGGATGCGCTCCCCGAGAAGTGGACACCGTTCATACGCGTCAACGCACTCTTCGTCGAAGGCGGCGCGCCGGCAGTTGCGGCGGCGCTCGCGGAGCACCGTGGCTGAGATGCGCTACTACATGGCCTGCCTCGACCTGACCGGTCGCGATTGCATCGTCGTCGGAGGTGGGAACGTCGGGCTCGAGAAGGCGCGCGGATTGCTCGAGTGCGGCGCGCGCGTCACCATCACTGCGCCGGAGATCGTCCCCGAGCTGCTCGACCTGCCCGTTGAATGGATCGAGGGCCGTTATGCGAGCTGGGACCTCGGCGGCAAGTGGCTCGCGATCGCGGCGACGCCGGATCGCCGGGTGAATCGTCGGGTCAAGGAGGACGCCGAGCGGCTCGGGATCTTCTGCAACGTCGCCGACGATCCCGAGCTCTGCAGTCTGATCCTGCCCGCCGTGCATCGCGTCGACCCGATCGCCGTCGCCGTTTCCACCGGCGGCGCTTCGCCGGCGCTCGCGCAACGGCTGCGGGGTGAGATCGCCGCCGTCGTTGGCCCGGAGCACGCGCGGCTCGCCCGCGAGCTGCGTGACTTGCGTCCCTGGGCGCGCGAACATCTCGCGACGTATCAGGAGCGCAAGTCCTACTTCGAACAGCTCGTCGCGGAGGCTCTCTCCTGACCGTCTGGCTCGTCGGCGCAGGCCCAGGCGACCCGGGTCTGATCACCGCGCGCGGGCTGGAGCTCGTGCGTGGTTGCGATGCGCTCGTCTACGACCGGCTCGTGGCTTCCGAGCTCGTGGCCGAGGCTCCCGCAGACGCGCTCGCGATTTCGCGCGACGGCCTCGACCAGGAGCAGATCAACGCTCTGCTAATCGATCTCGCCTCACAGGGCCTCGAGGTCGTCCGGCTGAAGGGAGGCGACCCGTTCGTGTTCGGACGGGGCGGTGAGGAAGCGCTCGCCCTGGCGGAGGCCGACATTCCGTTCGAGGTGGTGCCCGGCGTCTCGGCTCTGGCCGCAGTCCCAGCTGCCGCAGGCATCCCGCTCACTCACCGCGGATTGTCGGCGCAGGTGCGCGTCGTCAGTGGACGTTCGGCGGACGGAGAGGTCGAGCTCGGGCCGGTGCACGGCGCCGAGACG
>VAXG01000014.1 GCA_005883355.1 Actinomycetota bacterium
CATGTCGCTCTACGTGATCTACGGTTTTGACACGGCCTCTACGCTCGCCGAGGAGACACGCAGTCCGCGTACGGAAGCTCCTAAGGCCGTGCTCGGGTCGGTCATCGGCGCGTTCGTGATTGGGGCGGTGTTCCTCTTCGCTTGCCTGCTCGCGATTCCAAACTTGCCCGGAGCGATCAAGGGCGGCTTTGGCCCGAGTGCGATCATCGACGCCAACTTCAGCAATGCCTTCTCAACAGTCTTCCTGCTTGTTGTCTCCGCAGCGATTTTCGTCTGCTGCCTCTCGATCGAGACGTCGACGATCCGACTTTGCTTTGGTATGTCCCGCGACGACAGGCTCCCGATCTCGGGGCTGCTCAGTAAGGTGAACCCGCGATTGCACACGCCGATCGGCTCGTGTCTCGCCATCGGGATCCTGGCCTTCATCCCGATGCTTCAGTTCGCGGGCGCGGGCATCGTCGCAATCGCGGCCACAGGAATGATCTACCTCAGTTACCTGCTCGGGAACTTCGCCTTGCTTCGTGCGCGCCTGCGCGGCTGGCCGAAGACGAAGGCGCCGTTCTCGCTCGGGCGCTGGGGCCTACCACTGACGGTGCTCGGGATCGCCTGGGGCGGAGGGATGCTCATCAACTTTGCCTGGCCGCGCGTACAGAGCAACCCGACTCCGAACCAGACGCTCAGGGCATTGAATTTCCACTGGAACTGGCTGAACGACAGGCCGGTCCTCTGGACGGTTGCGATCTTCATCGCGGCGGTGGGCGCGGTGTACTTCATCCTCGTGCAGCGCACGAAGCCTGCGCACCTCCAGGCGCCCGAGGGTGAGGTGTACGCGGAGGAAGTGCAAGCACCGGCTTCGGCGCCAACGACCTAGCTCGCCGGTATATATGGCGCCGGGGTGGCACCTAAGCCGCCGGCGCCACCGCAAAAATCGGGTAGCAGCCCGTCCCAGACGCGCGTCTAGGCGTTTTGCTCCCTTTGCATAGCGCGTTTCTCCGGGCGAGGAACATGCTGAGCTCATGGAGCAGGTGGTCGATCTGGCGACGCGGAAGAGCGGCTCGATCGCGGTCGCACTGGTCTGGGACAGGAGCGACGAGACGCTACGCGTCTTCGCCTACGACGGATTGACCGGCGAGGAGATCGTCGTCCCGGTCAGCGGAGAAGAGGCGGCAGAGGTGTACCGGCATCCGTTTGCCTACACCGCCCGCTCGGTCAAGTCGAACCACTCGGCGGGCAACTGACGTGGCGAGCTGGGACGAGGCCGCTGACGCGGACGTCAAGCTAGTCGGTCTCCGGTGTCTAGCCTGCGGGCGACGCCTGCACGAGGCGCTTGCGCTGGTGGGATCGCTCCGGTGTCTCGACTGCAGGGAGTCGAACGCCGCTCTGCAGAAGACCCTCTCGGTTTCGGCCGCGGCGTCTGAGCAGGCGCCCGGTTTGCGCTAGCGCGCTACGCGCAGCCATCGCTGCCGCCGGCCGTCCTCGGGCTGAGGAACAGTCGACGGGCGTCGAGCGTTCAAACGTGTAGGGGCAAGTGCCCCTCCCTTTGAAGGAGAACCCATGACTCATCATCCAGAGCTGCATTTGATCGACGTCCGCTGCTCGTCGTGCGGAACGTCGTTCACAACCCGTTCGACCGCAACGAAGCTGACGGTCGAGATCTGCTCGGCCTGCCATCCGGCCTACACCGGCCGGGAGCATTCCGCCGTCGGCGGTGACAGGGTGGAGCGTTTCAACCGGCGCCGAGCTCTGTCCGCCGCCTAACGGGGCGAAGAGACCGGGAGGAAGTACGTCGCGAAGTGCCTGGCCGCGCAGGGCGGGGCCAGGCTTTGCGACGCCTCACACTTCGACAGCGTCATATTCTCAGGAGGACGGATGCAGATGCGGCTGACGTTCGAGGGCCAGGGCTCGTGGAGCGCTGATGTCGTTGTCGGCGAGTGAGCCCGCCCGTCACCGGGTTGTCGTCGTCGGCGGAGGCTTCGGCGGCCTGCAGACGGTGCGCAGGCTAAACGGTGCTGCGGTCGACGTAACGCTCGTGGACCGGCAGAACTTCCACCTTTTCCAGCCGCTCGCCTACCAGGTGGCGACCGGAGCGCTCTCGGCAGCCGAGGTGGCTGCACCGCTGCGCTCGGTGCTCAAGCGGCAGTCGAACGCTCGCGTCGTGCTCGCTGAGGTGAGTGGCTTCGACCTCGAACGACGGCAGGTCGTCCTCGACCACCTCCCGAACGGGCGGCGCGGAGAGCGGCTCGACTACGACACGCTGGTCGTCGGAGGCGGGTCGCGGTACTCCTACTTCGGCCACGACGACTGGAAGGCTTTCGCGCCGGAGTTGAAGTCGCTGACCGGCGCCCTCGACATTCGCAACAGAATTCTCACGGCGTTCGAAGCTGCCGAGGTCGAGTCCGACGACGATCGGCAGCGTGGCTGGTTGACCTTCGTGGTCGTCGGTGGCGGTCCGACCGGCGTCGAGATGGCAGGCCAGATTGCGGAGCTGGCTCGCGACAGCCTGCGCCTCGACTTCCGCTGGGTCGACACTCGCAGAGCGCGCGTGCTGCTCGTCGAGACCGCCGACCGCATCCTGACGGGCTTTCCGCCCTCGCTGTCGCACAAGGCCGAACGTGCGCTCGAGCATCTCGGCGTCACGGTGCTAGTCGGAAACACGGTGGTCGACGTCGGCCCCGTCTCGGTATCGATTCGCTCCGAGAGCGGCGAGATCGAAGCTGTTCCGGCGCGCACGGTCATCTGGGCTGCAGGCGTCGCCGCGTCTCCGCTCGCCGCGGAGCTGGCCTCGGCGGACGGGTCGCAGGTCGACCGCGTTGGGCGTATCACCGTGAAAGAGGATCTGACGCTCCACAACCATCCCGATGTCTTCGCGATCGGCGACATGGTGCGCATTGTCAAAGGCGACGGCGCGGACATGGCACTTCCCGGCCTCGCTCCGGTTGCGATCCAGGAAGGCCGCTACGTCGCGCGGGTGATCCGCAATCGTCTGACGGGCCGCGCCACGAAGCCCTTCGAGTACGTCGACAAGGGCAATCTGGCCACGATCGGTCGCTCGAAGGCCGTCGCGGACGTCAAGGGGATCCGCATCAGCGGCTTCGTCGCCTGGGTCACCTGGCTCGTCGTGCATCTCTTCTATCTGATCGGCTTCCAGAACCGGCTGCTGGTCATCACGCGCTGGACTTTCAGCTTCGTCACCCGTGGCCGGGGCGCACGGCTCATCGGCGAGAGCAGGGCTGAGACCGCTGTTCCGGACTCGTGACGAGGGGCCCGTTCTAGCCATGCGCACGCGCACTAGAGTCTTGGCTAAGGAGGGCAGCCACGATTTGACGCAGACGAGCGTCGACCAGCGCTCAACGCCCATAGCCCCTGGGAGCGAGGCTCCGGAGTTCGCGCTTCCTTGCACGCCCGACCAGAGCGTGTCGCTCGCCGATTTCCGGGGTCAGCCGGTCATCCTCGCCTTCTACCCGGAGGACTTTAGCCCGGTCTGCTCGGATCAGCTGGCCCTGTACCAGGAACTGCTCCCCGAGTTCCAGAAGTTCAACGCGGAGCTCCTCGGCATCTCGGTGGACGGGGTCTGGTGCCATCTCGCCTTCGCGAAAGATCGGAACCTCCACTTCCCCCTGCTCGCCGACTTCGAGCCCAAAGGGGAGGTCTCGCGGACGTACGAGGTCTACCGCGCCAAAGAGGGCACGAGCGAGAGGGCCCTGTACGTCATCGACGCGGAGGGTGTCGTCCGCTGGAGTTACGTCTCTCCTGTCGGCGTGAATCCAGGCGCCGACGGGATCCTCCGCGCTCTCGAGGACCTGGGGAACGAGGCCGCATGAGCAGAACCGAGTGGGGAGCCGCGCTCACGATGCCGGTCACGGCAGACCGGGACCACATCCAGGGACCGGTGGACGCGCCGGTGACGCTGCTCGAGTACGGCGACTACGAGTGTCCGTACTGCGGCGCCGCGTATCCGATCGTCAAGGAAGTGCAGTCGCGGATGGGCGAGAGGCTGCGATTCGTGTTCCGCAACTTTCCGATCACCACCTCGCATCCGCATGCCGAACAGGCTGCGGAGGCAGCCGAGGGCGCGGCCGCTCAGGGCAAGTTCTGGCAGATGCACGATCTTCTCTACGAGAACCAAAGGCGCCTGGGCGACCCGGACATCCGCTCCTACGCAGAGACGCTCGGCCTCGACATCGAGCAGTTCGACAGAGATCTGGCCGAGCACGTCCACGCCGCGCGGGTCCGGGAGGATTTCATGAGCGGCGTGCGGAGCGGCGTGAACGGCACGCCGGGCTTCTACATCAACGGCGCCAGGCACGACGACTCGTACGACGTCGAGACCTTGCTCGCCGCCCTCGAGCGAGCTTCCGCGTAGCTCTAGGCGGGAGTCCCCGCCTCGACCCAGCTTTGAAAGACGGCGACTTGCTCGTCTGCCCAGGCGCCGTCGCAGGGCATCGTGCCGTCGCGGAGGCGCCCGAGTATGGCGTCGCTGTTTCGCGCGACGTCGTCGTGGGACCAGAGGTCGAACGCCCATTTCATCGACTGACGGTCGCGCTCCCGAAACAGCGGCTTGATGTGCTGCTCGAAGCTGATCGGCTGATCATTCATCGGCTGAAGCTTCCCAGAAGAAGATCGGGTGCGCAGGCCACGTCTGCACGTCGCCCAACTTCCGCCATTCATCGAGCCGGTCGCGAAGCGCGGGCCGGAGGAAGTCGTCGATGAGCGCATCCTCATGCCACTCCGGCTCTTCGCCCTCGAACACGAAGATCGCCTCGCGGCGTGTGAGGTAGACGGCGAGCCGCGCGAATCCAGCCGCCTCCAGGTCGAAAGGCGGTTCGGCGGCAACAAGCTTCTCTGCCTCGAGCTCGGATCCCTCGTGCAAGTGGAAGACGACCAGAACCTGTTTCATCGCTCAGCGGTTCCCGCTATTCAGCCGTAGGTAACCAGGTGAAGTAGCTCGCGCTCAGCTGGTCTCCGAGCGGCAAGACCCTCGCGTTCACGTACGACTCGGATCCAGGCGGACCGCCACCGGCGGCAGCGAGTCACGCTGGCCGGAGACAACCTCGATCATGCTTGGCAGCCGCCTTCGTGAGGTTCTATGCTCGCGGTGTGCAGCAGACGCGTGCCCGCAGCGCGAACCAGACGAAGTTCCTGCTCGAGGAATCGCAGCTCCCGCGCCGCTGGTACAACATCCGCTCCGACATGCCCACGGCACCGCAGCCTGTGTTGCATCCGGGCACGGGGCAGCCGGTCGGGCCGGACGACCTCGCGCCGCTCTTCCCGATGGAGCTCATCGGCCAGGAGGTGAGCGAGGACGCCGAGATCCCGATCCCGGAGGAGGTTCTGGAGATCTACAGCCTCTGGCGACCGACGCCGCTCTTCCGCGCGCGGCGGCTCGAAGAGGCGATCGGCACCCGTTCGCGGATCTTCTACAAGTACGAGGGCGTCAGTCCGCCGGGTAGCCACAAGCCGAACACGGCGGTCGCGCAGGCCTTCTACAACAAGAAGGAAGGGCGAACACGGCTCGCGACCGAGACCGGTGCAGGCCAGTGGGGGAGCGCGCTCTCGTTTGCGTGCAAGCTGATCGGGCTCGAGTGCAAGGTGTACATGGTGCGGGTCTCGTACGAGCAGAAGCCTGCGCGGCGTTCGATGATCAAGGCATGGGGTGCGGAGGTCGTGCCGAGCCCTTCCGAGGAAACGCAGTCCGGCCGTGCGATCCTCGCCGACCACCCGGATTCACCGGGGAGCCTCGGCATTGCGATCTCGGAGGCCGTCGAGGACGCCGCCGGGCGCGACGACACCGCCTATGCGCTCGGAAGCGTCCTCAACCATGTCCTGCTGCACCAGACGGTGATCGGTCAGGAGGCGCTTGCGCAGATGGAGCTCGCAGGCTCTTTCCCGGATGTCGTCGTCGGCTGCGTCGGCGGCGGCTCGAACTTCGCCGGTCTCGCGTTCCCGTTCTTGCGCGAGAAGATCGCGGGGCGCGACATCGACGTGCTCGCCTGTGAGCCGGCTGCCTGCCCGACCCTGACCCGCGGGCTCTTCGCGTACGACTTCGGCGACACGAGCATGCTCACCCCGCTGGTGGCTATGCACACGCTCGGACACGACTTCGTTCCAGCACCGATCCACGCCGGTGGGCTTCGCTATCACGGGGTCGCACCCTTGATCTCGCAACTCGTGCTCGACGGGCTGATCCGCGCGGAGGCTTACCTTCAGAACGACGTCTTCGCGTCGGCCGTCCTGTTCGCGGGGAGCGAGGGAATCCTCCCGGCGCCCGAGGCTGCGCATGCGATCCACGGGACGCTTCAGGCGGCGAAGGCAGCGGACGAAGCGGGCCAGGAGCGGACGATCCTGATGAACCTTTCCGGTCACGGCCACTTCGACATGGCTGCGTACGACAACTACTTCGCCGGAAAGCTCGAGGACGTCGCGCTGGACGAGGGTGAGATGGAGCGCGCGCTGCGCTCGATCGAAGGCCTGCCCACTCCAGCGTAGGCGCCCGAGCGGCACAGCTGGTTCCCAGAAAGGAGGCGGCGCGATGGCGCGAGTTGCGGTGCTCGGAACAGGAATCATGGGTGGCCCGATGGCCCGCAACCTGCTGCGGGCCGGGCACGACGTGACGGTCTGGAATCGGACGACCGAAAGGGCTGAGCCGCTCGGAGCGGAGGGCGCCACTGTCGCAGCGACGCCGGTGGACGCCGTTCGTGAAGCGGAGATCGTCCTCACGATGCTCGCGGACGCTCGAGCCGTCGATGCCGCCGTTGTCGAGAGCGGCAGCCTCGACGCGATACCGCGTGACGCGCTCTGGATCCAGTCGAGCACGATCGGCGTCGCCGCGACCGACCGGCTCGCCGATTCGGCCGGCGAACGGGGGATCACCTTTGTCGATGCGCCGGTGCTCGGCTCGAAGAAGCCGGCCGAGGATGGTCAGCTGTTCGTGCTCGCGTCAGGCCCGGAGGACGCTCACTCACGGTGCGAGCCGATCTTCGAGGCGATCTCGCGTGGACACGTCTGGCTCGGCGAGGCCGGTCTGGGGACGCGCCTGAAGCTCGTGGTGAACGGCTGGATCCTCTGCACGATCGAGAATCTCGCCGAGACCTTCGTCCTCGCGCAGACGCTCGGTGTCGATCCGCGCCGTTTCCTCGAGGCCATCTCCGGTGGTGCGATGGACATGCCCTACGCGCACGTCAAGGGCGAGGGCATGCTGAATCGGGACTTTTCCGCGTCGTTCCCACTGGTGCACGCGCGCAAGGATGCGGCCCTCATCCTCGAGGCAGCGGCAGACCTCGAGCTGCCGGTCATGCGGGCGACCTTGGAGCAATTCAATCGCGCCTTCGAGCTCGGTCACGGTGACGAGGACATGAGCGCCGTGTACTACGCGAGCGCGGCGGGTGCAGGCGCTCGCTCGTGAACGCGCTCCCGATCGAGCGGCCGGGCAAGATCGTCTGCGTCGGCCTCAACTACCGCGACCACGCCGAGGAGCAGGGCACCGAGCTGCCTGCCGCGCCGCTCCTGTTTGCGAAGTGGCCGAACGCGCTGATCGGACCGGGGGAGGCAATCGTGCTCCCGCGCGTGTCGAAGCGGGTCGACTACGAAGCCGAGCTCGGCGTGGTGATCGGGGAGCGCATTCGAGGCGTCTCCAAAGAGCATGCGCTCGACGCGGTGCGCGGCTACATCTGCCTCAACGATGTCAGCGCGCGCGACCTCCAGTTCTCGGACGGGCAATGGACGCGTGGAAAATCCGCCGACACCTTTTGCCCCGTTGGACCGCACCTGGTGCCGGCGGCCGAGGTGCCCGATCCTCAGGCGCTCGGCATTCGCTGCGTGCTGAACGGCGAGACGATGCAGGACTCGACGACCGCGAACATGATCTTCGGCGTCGCCGAGATCATCGCCTACGCGAGCGCGACGATGACGTTCGAGCCGGGCGACCTGATCGCCACCGGCACTCCGGCGGGAGTGGGGGTCTTCCGCGATCCGCCCGTGCTGCTGCAGGACGGTGACGAGGTGACGATCGAGATCGACGGGCTGGGCTCGCTGACGAATCCGGTCCGGGCCGAGCCCGCCTAACTAAATGGAAACGCGTGCGCGGTAGAGCTCGATCGTCTGACGGGTTCCCTCCTCGAGAGTCGTCCACTCGATGGGGCCGACGACGTTCTCGAGATCGCCTGCTTCCATTTCCCCAGGGAAGGGAAGCTGTACGTCGTCGAACGTGATCCGGCCGGCCACTTCGGGTGCAGCCGCCTCGATCGCGCTGACGACATCGCTCGCGTGTGACGACGGGCCGCCCAGGTTGAAGACCGACGCGCCGCGGTGCTCGGCCCTGGCGGCGGCGATGAAGATTCGCGCGGCGTCGCCGGCGTACTGGAGCTGGCAACGACCGCCCCACCGCAGCTTGTAGCCCTCGCCTCGGGCGGCCGCCTCCATCGCCAGCGTCGGATCAGCGGTCAAGCCCTGGTCCCGTCCCGGCCCGTAAACGACATAGGGGCGCAGGCCAACGCTGCCGATCCCCTCATCCTCGAAATAGACGTGTGCAGTTCCCTCGTTCGCGAGCTTGAACACGCCGTAGAGGGTTGTCGGCTCGCCTGCATCCGCGATACGCGGCCCGGCGCCGGGACCGTAGACCGCGGCCGAGCTCGCATACGCGATGCCGGCCACGCCGTGCCGCTTCGCCGCTTCGAGAACGTTCGTCGTCCCGACGACGTTGACGGCGGCGCCGCGTGGTGGATCGGCCTGCACGAGCGGGAGGAGCAACGCAGCCAGATGCACGATGTGCGTGATGCCGTGCTCGCCGATCGTCCGCTCGACCTGTTCGAGGTCGGTGACGTCGCCGTGGACGAACGTCAGCTGTTCGATCTCCTCCGGCGACATGACGAGCTCGAGCCGGCTTCTGTTCGTGCCGAGGTCGTACAGAATCACCGGAACGTCCTCCCGCACGAGCTGCGCGCACGACCAGGCGCCAATGCACCCGAGCGCACCGGTGATCAAAAAGCGCTCCTGGCTCATCCGATCGCTCAGGCGTCCTGATAGACCGTGACGACTTCGGTGTAGAACTCGAGCGCCGCCCGGCCCTGCTCGTGCGGCCCGTAGCCCGAGCCTTTGATCCCACCGAACGGCACGTGGACATCCGCCCCCGCGGTCTGCGAATTCACGTGGAGCAGGCCGGCCTCGGCACGCTGCACGAATTCCTGGGTCGCCGTCAGACTGTTCGTGAAGATCGCAGCCGACAGTCCGAACTCGACCGCGTTCGCGCGCTCGATCGCTTCGTCCAGCGTGGTGTATCGGTAGAGCGAGGTGACGGGACCGAAGACCTCTTCGCAGGAGAGCATCGCATCGTCGGCCACGCCTTCGAACAGGGTCGGCGCCATCAGGTACGAGTCATCGTCGATGCGTTCGCCGCCGGCGAGCACCGTGCCTCCCTCGCGCTTCCCCTGCTCGACAGCCTCGAGGACGTCGTTCAGCTGTTTCTCGTTCACGAGCGGACCGACCTCGGTCTCCGGATCGGTCGGATCGCCGACCTTGCCGCTGTGGATGCGATCCAGGAGCCGCTGCCGGAACTCGTCGTAGACGGGCGCCTCGACGTAGATGCGGCGCGTCGCGGTGCACTTCTGGCCCGCCGACCAGAATGCGCCTGCGTAGGCGGCCTCGACCGCGCGACCCAGGTCGGCGTCAGCGGTCACGATCAGCGGATTGTGGCCGCCGAGCTCCAGCTGGACTCGCTTCCCGCCGGCGGTCGCCTGCTCGCGCACCTGGTGGCCGACGGCGACCGAGCCCGTGAACGAGATCGCGCGGACCTTCGGGTGCCTGACGAGCGGCGTTCCGACCTCGGCGCCGCGGCCGATGACGACGTTGAGCACGCCCTCGGGAATGCCGGTCTCGTCCAGCGCGGCAGCGAGGTGCAGGCCGGTGAGCGGCGCTTCCTGAGCGAGCTTCAGCACGACGGTGTTGCCGTAGACGAGCGCAGGAGCCATCTTCCAGGCGGGGATCGCCGCGGGGAAGTTCCACGGTGTGATCAAGCCGACGACGCCGAGCGGTCGCCGCAGCGTGTAAAGCGTGGAGCCGGTCGCCGATTGCTCGTACAACTCGCCTTGCGGACGCCATGCCTCGCCTGCGAAGTAGCGGAAGATCGCAGCCGTGCGGGCCGACTCCAGGCGGGCTTCGCGTAAGGGTTTCCCCATCTCGCGCGTCATGTCGGCCGCCATCTCCTCGACGCGTGCTTCGATCGCGTCGGCCGCGCGCATCAGCACAGTCGCGCGCGCTGCCGCGGGCATTGCCGACCAGGCGGGGAATGCGTTCGCGGCAGCCTCGACCGCCGCGCTCACGTCCTCTTCACCGGACGCCGGGAACTCACCGACGATCTCGTCCGGGTTGGCGGGATTGCGCCTTTCGTAGGTGCGGCCGCTCCGCGCCGGCGTCCACTCGCCGCCGACGTAGTTGGCGAGCTCCGGCCGCGCGGGCGCTTCGAGCACGCTATCGGACATGGGTCTTGCTCCTTTCGGCGGGAAGAAGGCCGGCTGCATCGCCGACCGGATTCACGAGCTTGCCTATTCCCGGGATTCGAATCTCGATGTGTTGGCCGGCTGCCAGTGCCACGTCGTCGGGCGGAACCAGACCCGTGCCGGTCAGGAGGACACTGCCGGCAGGGACGGGATTCTCGCGCACCACCCACGCCGCCAGCTCTTCGAACGAGCGGCGCATCCTTGCTGTCGAGGTCTGGGCTTCGTAGATAACCTCGCCGTCCGGGCCGCTGAGGCGGAGCTGGATCTCGAACGGCTCCGACCAGTCCTCCGGAACCGCGATCGCCGGGCCGAGCGCGCAGGCGGCGGCGAAGAGCTTGGCCTGGGGGAGGTAGAGGGGGTTCTCGCCCTCCACGTCGCGTGCCGTCACGTCGTTGCCGATCGTGGCTCCGAGCAACTCGCCGTCGGCAGCCAGAACGAGCGCGAGCTCCGGCTCCGGCACCGTCCACGAGGCATCGGAGCGGACTCCCACCGGAGCGCCAGGTCCGACGGTTCGACGGCCGCCTGCGTCCTTCATGAACAGCTCCGGACGGTCGGCGTCGTAGACGAGGCTGTAGACGTCTCTTGCCTCAACTCGACTTTCGTCGACGCGAGCGTCACGGCTTCGTTCGTACGTGACGCCGGCCGCCCAGGTCTCGGGCGGAACGAGCGGCGCAAGCAGCTCGAACGGCGGCGGCAGCTCGAGCGTCTCGGCATCGAGCGCTGCGATCGTCCGTCCCGTAACGGCGCGCTCCCCGCGCAGAACGGCGAGGACGTCGTCGCTCTCCAGTTCGACCACGACCGGCGGCGCATCCGGTTCGACGAGCCCGAGCCGCGGCTCGTGACCCGGCTCCCTGAAGCGGACGCTGCGGATCAATAGACGGCCCGGCCCCCGGAGATGTCGAAGCATGCTCCGGTCGCGAAGCTCAGATCCTCGCTCGCGAGGTAGGCGATCAGGTGGGCCACCTCTTCAGGCTTGCCGACCCTGCCGAGGGGGATCTTCTGGAGCATGTAGCCGATGTGCTCTTCGCTCAGCTGACCGAGGATCGGCGTGTCGATGACTGCCGGCGCGATGCAGTTCACCAGCACGCCGCAGCCGGCGACCTCCTTGCCGAGCGACTTGGTCATTCCGATCACGGCGGCCTTGCTCGCCGAGTACGCGGAGGCGTTCGGGTTGCCCTCCTTACCGGCGATCGAGGCGACATTGACGACGCGTCCGTATCCACGTTCGACCATCTTTCGCAGAGCAGCACGGTTGCAGAAGAACGTGCCGTCGCAGTTGATCGCGAACACACGCCGCCATTCTTCGTCCGGCATGTCCACAGCGCGAACAGAATCGCCGCCGACTCCTGCGGAGCAGACGAGGATGTCGAGACCGCCGAGCTCGGAGTCGACCCGACCGACGGCTGCGTCGGCGTCCTCCGATCTCGTTACGTCGCCTCGAATGGGCAACACGTCTTCGTGCTGGCCGCTCGGATCGAGGTCGAGCACGGCAACGCGCGCGCCGTTCGTTCGCAGCAACTCGACCGTCGCCGCGCCGATACCACTCGCGCCCCCCGTGACGAGGGCCACGCGACTGCTGAAGTCGTACGCGTTCATACAGTCTTATATCGCGGCGCGAACGGCAAGCGGGCTAGGATTAAGCTTGACCGGTGGCGTTCGATCCCAGTGCGGATTACCCGATCGGGACCGAGCGACCCGATCTGGTCCGGACGCCCGGCGGACTCGCGCTGGACGAGCTCACGCTCGACGCGCTTCGCTCCGGACGGTTGGACGCGTCGGAGATGCGCGCGACGGCGCAGACGCTCGCGCTGCAGGCGCAGGTGGCGCTCGCAGCCGGCCGCTCGCAGCTCGCGGCCAACCTCGAGCGTGCGGCTGAGCTGACGGGCGTGCCCGACGAGGTTGTCCTCGAGGTCTACACCGCCCTTCGTCCGCATCGCTCGACCGCCGAGGAGCTCGAAAGCTGGGCCGAGCGGCTCGAGAGCGACTTCGGGGCGGCGAAGACCGCCACCTTCGTCCGGGAAGCGGGGGCGGTCTACGCCAAGCGGAATCTCCTTCGCGCCGATGACCCAGCGGTCTAGGCGGTTCGCCGAGCGCGAGCGCCGCGAACTGCGGCGCGAGGTTCTGATCACGCCGCACCCCGACCTCGGGCTCGTGGCGATGAACGGCCCGAATGATCCGGCGCCCGGGCTGAAGGTCGAGCAGGGGCGAGTCGTCTGGCTCGACGGCCGGAGCGAAGCGGAGTTCGACGCGATCGACCACTTCATCGCGAGCCACGGTCTCGATCTCGACGTGACGGCCGAGGCCATGGCTCTCGACGACGCCGAGCTCGCCCACCGACTCGTCGACGTCAATGTGTCGCGAGAAGAGCTCGTCCGCCTTGGACGCGGACTCACACCAGCACGGCTGGCGCGCGTCGTCTCGCTGCTCGACCCCGTCGAGATGATGTTCGCACTCAAGAAGCTGCGCGCCCGCAGGGCCCCCGCGAATCAGGCGCACGTCACCAATCTGAAGGAGAACCCGGCGCTGCTTGCGGCCGACGCGGCGGAGGCGGCGGCGCGGGGCTTCGCCGAGATCGAGACGACGGTCGGCGTCTCGCGCTATGCGCCCCTGAATGCGATGGCGATTCTCGTGGGCTCGCAGACCGGCAGACCGGGCGTGCTGACTCAGTGCGCGATCGAGGAGCGACGGTCGCTGCAGTTGGCGATCCAGGGCATCACCACGTACGCGGAGACTCTGTCCGTCTACGGCACGGAGCCCGTGTTCGTGGACGGCGACGACACCCCGTGGTCGAAGGGCTTTCTCGCCTCGGCGTACGCGTCGCG
>VAXG01000015.1 GCA_005883355.1 Actinomycetota bacterium
CCCTTTACCCGGAGCGCGCTTCGACATGTTCGCCGGCCTGATCACGCGCTCGCTCTCCTTCAGGTACGGAACGATCTCGCCGCGACGCCAGGTGTGGTTGCCGAGCGTGATCGCATCGACGCCTGTGGCGAGCATCTTGTCGGCGAGCTTGGGCGTGATGCCGACGCCGTCCGCGAGGTTTTCGCCGTTGAGGATGCAGAGATCCGCGCGCAGCTCCTCGCGAAGCGAGGGGAGGCGCTCTTCGATGGCGCGACGGCCGGGCACGCCGACCGCATCCGCAATGAACAGAATTCTCACAGAAGGATTCTCGCGGGTTTACCGAGCGAAGCGAAGGTCTAACTCGTGACCGCGAAAAATGCGCAGCATTTTTTTGCGGATCAGGGCAAAAGTGTTGCGGCGGCGCGCAGTTCGATCGCCACGTGGTTGCCGGCATCCTGCGTGTACTTCGACAGCGCCTGCTTCTCGACTCCGGACAGATCGATCACCCGGCCGACCTTCGTGCTCGACGCGGCGACCACCGAACCGACGGTGAGAGCGGGGTCGGGGCTCAGGTGCGTGAGCGAGATCACCAGCGAGGGGGCGGCCGACGGTTGGATTTCGATCAGCGACCCGTAGGGGCGGCCGTTGAGGATGTAGTCCGAGATCCCGACGACGGTGCCGTCCACCGGCGCGTAGACATCCGTGCCGGGCACGGCGCCCACGTCGAGCCCGGCGGTCTCGCCGCCGTCCAGTTGGTAGTAGACGAAGCCTCCGCCGCCGCCGCCGAAGATCTTGTGCGCGAGCCGTGACAGCGCGCCCTCGTTGCCCTGGCGGCCGAGTGGGCTCAGCGGGAGGGCGCCGTCGCCGGACGAGTGGTAGCCGATGGCGGTGACTCGACTCTGCGCGACCGGCAACTGGATGCGGAGCCCGTTGTGCAGAGCGACCGTGAGAGGCATGGGCGGCCCGACGGGCAGCAGCCGGCTGGCCGGGCCCGGCAGAGCCTGGGAGATCTCGCGAGTTGCTCCCTGCCCGAACGCGGTGATCAGCAACGTCCCGAGGAGGACGCCGCAGACGACGGTCAGGACGATGAGACGCCGCGCCCGGTGCGGCCTGGGCGCGCCCCGTGGGCGCTGGCGTGCCGCGGGGACTCGGCGGGAGGGGGCCGGCATCCGCGGCACCGTAACGGACCCCGACCCCTCCTTCAACCGGCGAGGGAGCCGACTTTGTGACAGTCGAACCTTCGGATCCATCTGCCTTTCCGCCCACAGCTCGTGACGGTCGAGAGCGAGGTTGCCCTCCTCGGCCCAGTCCCAGTCCCACTCGGGGGGTCGCTGGGTCGGGAACCGTATGACGTCCGCTGTACGATCAACCGCATGCCCGGCAGGGCCAAGATCGAGATCCCGCGCTGGATCCAACTGGCCGGGTTCCCGGTCCTGCTGTTGTTTCTGTGGGTGGTGGCGGGCGCGGTCCGTCACGTCGTCTTTCTCTTCCTCGTCGCGCTGCTGATCGCGCTCTTGCTGAGCCCCGTCGTCAGGCTGGTGCACCGGGTCCGAATCCCGCGCGGCTTCGCAGTCGCGTTCGTATACCTCGTCTTCGCGGTTGCGTTGATCGCCGCCATTGGGGCTCTCGGGACCGTGGTCGTCAACGAGACGAAGACGGCCGCGAAACGGGTGGATTCCTACTTTACGAACGTGAACGGACGAACCGGAGTGGTCGAGGCCGATCGCGACGTGAACCGTTTGCAGCACTGGCTCGACACGCATCGCCTGGGCAGCATCAAGATCGAGAATCGCGGCCATCGGCTCGTGCGCGACATCCGCAAGCACGACATCGGCAAGTACACGAACAGGTTGGTCAATTTCCTCGAGGGCGCGGCGATCTCGATCGGGAAGCTGCTCTTCAGCGTGATCGTCGTCCTCGTCGTGTCGATCTACATGCTGCTCGACTTTCCGAAGCTCGAGCGGCGGATCAACCGGCGTTTCCCGCCCGAGCCCGGTTCGGAGCCGTTGCTGCTGCGCATGGAGCACTCGCTGACGAGCTACGTCAAGGGACAGTCACTCGTCTCGCTCATCATCGGCACGAGCGCCGGCGTGGGCTTGTGGCTCTTCGGCGTGCTCGGATGGCTTCCCCACGGGCAGAAGTACGCACTCCTCTTCGGCGCGTTTGTCGCGATCACGGAGCTCATTCCCTACCTGGGACCGTGGCTCGGGTCGATCCCGCCGTTCCTCTATGCGCTCGTCGTCCATCCGGTCTCGGCGATCTGGGTCGCGCTGCTGTTCCTCGCGATCCATCAAGTAGAAGGTCACGTCGTCGTTCCGAACGTGATGGGCAACGCACTGCGATTGCATCCTCTCCTCGTCATCTTCGGCCTGCTCGCAGGGGGTGAGATCTACGGGTTGCCGGGCGCGCTGATCGCTCTGCCGCTGCTGGCCGCCGCCCGGGCGATGTGGGAGTTCTTCCACGAACGCATGGGGCTTGAGCCCTGGGACGACACGAACGCGCTCCCGGTCGAAGTCGGTCTGGAAGAGGCGAAGCCTCCTTCGGCTGCGGCGAGTCGTTGACGAACCCGGTGCTGCGCGCGCGCGGCGTCGCGCGGCGCTTCGGCTCGCAGGTTGCGCTCGATCCGACCGACGTGGATGTGAACGCAGGTGAGACGCTCGCGTTGATCGGCCCGAACGGCGCCGGGAAGTCGACGTTGCTGGCTCTGCTCGCCGGCGCACTCGAGCCGAGCGCCGGGACGATCGAGCGTGTCGATGACGTACGGGTCGGATGGGTGCCGCAGCGGGCGGCGTTCTACGACCGCTTGACGCCGCGCGAGAACCTCGAATTGTTCGGGCGGCTCGAAGGCGAGCCCGACCACGCTTCGGTGGCGCAGCAGCTCCTGGTTCGGTTCGAGATACCTCCGGACCGGTCGGCCTACACGCTGTCCGTCGGGAACCGTCAGCGGCTCAACGTCGCGCTCGCGCTGCTCGGCAGTCCTCGCGTCCTGCTCCTCGACGAGCCGACTGCCGCGCTCGATCCCGGCCAGCGGCGGCGGCTCTGGGAGACGGTGACCGCCCTCCGGGACGAGGGCGGCTCCGTAGTCTTCGCGACCCAGAACCTCGAGGAGCTCGAGCTCTACGCCGACCGCGTCGCGGTGCTGCAGCGAGGGCTGCTGACGTTCCTCGGGCCCACGACCGAGTACCGCGAGCTCCATGCCGAGGAGATCTTCACCTGACGCGCGCGGCGCTCGTCCTTGGCAAGGACCTGCGCGTGCTCGTACGCTCGCCGCTTCTCCTCGGCGTCCTGATCGCCTATCCGCTGCTCGTCGCGGGGCTCGTCGGGCTCGTGGCCGGCTACGGGAGCTCGAAGCCGCGCGTCGCGCTGGTCGACGAGGATCATCTCCCGCACGTCGTCGCGGTCGGCGGTCATCGGTTCCGCATCCAGGACGCGATCGACGAGGTCGGCAAGAACGTCCATCTCGTTCGAATGGACCCGGTCGAGGCACGCCGTGCGCTCGCGACCGGACGCGTGGTCGCGACGCTGACGATTCCGCCGGGTTTTCTCGCCGACCTGAAGAGCGGGTTGCATTCCCCGAGCCTCGTCTATCAGGTCACGCGCGGCGGAATCTCGTCGCGCGTCACGCAACAGGTGCAGGCGCTGGTCTACGGGCTCAACCGCCAGTTGCAGACCGCATACGTCGAGACCGACTTGCGCTACGTGCAACTCATCGTCACCGGGGGACGCGCGGAGTTCGGCGGTCGGACCTACGACGTCCTCGGTCTCGCGCGGATGCAGAAGCTGCTGCAGAAGCTGCCGCCCGGCGCCCAGCGCGACCGGATCGCCGAGTTCGCCCGGATCGCGGGCGTCGCACTGGCGCAGACAGGCAGCCTGCTCGGAGCGACGGCGAATCCGATCGGGCTCGAACGGGCGCACGAGGATTCGCGCAGTTCCCTCCTCTCGGCGCAGGTGCAGTCGTACGCGTTGGCGCTGACGATCACCTTCCTCGCGTTGCTGCTTGCAGCCGGGGCGATTGCGAGTGAGCGCGACGAGAATGCGATCGGCCGGCTCAGGCGAGGGTTGATCTCGATGGGCGAGCTGGTTTCCGCGAAGGTGGCGCTCGCGGCGGTCGTGGCGCTCGGGCTCGGTCTCGCGATCGCGGTCGTCTTCGGCGTGATCGTTGAAGCCGGCGGCGTCGCGGGCGGCGAGCCCTGGCAGCGCTTGCCTCTGCTCGCCATCGGCCTCCTGGTCGGCGGAGCGGCGCTGGGAGCGCTCGGCACCTTGCTCGGTGCGCTCGCGCGCGAGACGCGCACCGCCTCACTCGTCGCCGTCCTCGTCGTGATGCCGGTGGTGTTCCTCGGCCTCGTCCCGCGAGAGGTCGTTCCGGTCGCGGGCTGGCTCAGCGACGGGCTGCCCTTCGCTCACGCGGTGCGCTACTTCTCCGCGTCGCTCTACGACGCGAGCCCGTGGAGCACGGTCGTCCGCGAGCTGGTCTGGCTCGCAGGGCTCGGGCTCGTCTTCGGCGCCGCGGCCCGACTCGCGACGCGTCGACTCCTGGCCTGAGCGGAGACGTCTCGAAGAGCAAGGGTCTGACCCCAGCTCTTCGGGTCGAGGCTGCGGCGCGTCCCCTGGTGGAACCTCCCGGTTCCCCCAGACCCCCTCCCCTCGTCCGCTCCGCGGACAGGCCGCTTCGCGGCCGGGTCTAGGCTGTAGGAGTGAGCACGTTTCCAGTCACCCGTTTGCGCCGTCTGCGACGGACGAGCGGGCTGCGCGGTCTCGTGCGCGAGACCCGCCTCGACCTCGACGACTTCGTGCTGCCTCTCTTCGTCGGGCCCGAGCCGCTCGCGAATTCGGAGCTGGCCGGCATGGCGCGGCACTCGGTCGAGACCCTCGGCGCCGAAGCGGACGAGCTGGTTCGCCTCGGCGTCAAGGCCGTGATCCTCTTCGGGATCCCCGACGAGAAGGACGAGGAGGGGTCGGGCGCCTGGGACGATGACGGGATTGTCCAGCGCGCGCTGCGTGAGCTGCAGGGACGTGATCTCGTGCTGATCACGGACGTCTGCCTCTGCGAATACACGTCGCACGGGCACTGCGGGATCGTCGGCGACGGCGAGGAGATCGACAACGACGCCACGCTCGAGCTGCTGTCCCGCACCGCGCGGAGTCACGTCGAGGCGGGAGCGCACGTCGTCGCGCCGAGCGACATGATGGACGGCCGCGTCGGCGCGATTCGCGAGGACCTGCCCGACACGCCGATCATCGCGTACTCGGCGAAGTACGCTTCCGCTTTCTACGGGCCGTTTCGCGAGGCCGCAGAGTCGGCGCCTGCATTCGGCGACCGGCGCGGCTACCAGATGGATCCCGCCAACGTCCGCGAGGCGCTGCGCGAGTGCGAACAGGACGTCGCCGAGGGGGCAGACGTCCTGATGATCAAGCCCGCCCTTCCGTATCTCGACGTGATTCGTGCCGCGCGGGAGCGGTTCGATCTTCCGCTGGCGGCGTACAACGTCTCGGGCGAGTACGCGATGGTGAAGGCCGCAGCCGCAAAGGGATTCCTCGACGAGCGGCAGGCCGCGCTCGAGTCGCTGACCGCGATCAAGCGCGCCGGTGCGGACTTCGTCGTCTCCTACTGGACCAAGGAACTGGCGAGCTGGCTCTAAAGACGCGCACTGAGCTTTACCGCCGCGCGCTCGACCTCATTCCCGGCGGCGTGAACTCGCCCGTGCGCGCGATGCGCGCGGTTGGTCTCGACGAGCCGTTATTCGTCGGCCGCGGCGAGGGCGCGTATCTCGAGGACGTCGACGGCAATCGCTACCTCGACTGGGTCATGTCCTGGGGCCCGTTGATCTTCGGTCACGCCGATCTGGAGACAGTCGCCGCCGTGCGTGACGCCGCCGAGCGCGGGACGAGCTTTGGGGCGCCGACGGAGGCCGAGGTCGAGCTTGCTGCGGAGATCGTCGATGCGGTCCCCTCGGTGGAAAAGGTCCGCCTGGTGTCTTCCGGGACCGAGGCGGCCATGAGCGCGGCGCGCCTTGCACGGGCGTTCACCGCTCGCGACCGCATCCTCAAGTTCGCGGGTTGCTACCACGGCCACGTCGACGCGCTGCTCGCGGGTGCCGGCTCAGGTGTTGCGACACTCGGCTTGCCGTCGAGTCCGGGCGTGCCCCCGGCGACGACGAAGGACACGATCGTGTGCAAGTTCAACGACGTGGACGCCGTTGCGTCCACCGTCGCCGAGTACGGCGAAGGGCTCGCGGCGATCATCGTCGAGCCCGTCGCGGGGAACATGGGCGTCGTCCCGCCGGAGCCCGGCTTCCTCGAAGCGCTTCGCCGGCTCTGCGACGCGTCCGGAGCACTGCTCGTGTTCGACGAGGTCATCACCGGCTTTCGGGTTGCGCGCGGGGGCGCGCAGGAACTGTTCGACGTGATGCCGGACCTCACCATCCTCGGGAAGATCGTCGGCGGCGGGCTGCCGCTGGCCGCGTTCGGGGGGCGGGCCGAGATCATGGACCGCCTCGCGCCCAGCGGCGACGTCTATCAGGCCGGGACTCTGTCGGGAAACCCGCTCGCCACCGCCGCCGGCCTCGCCGTCCTGAGGCGTCTCGGCGACCCGTCCGTGTATGAGCAGCTCGAGCAGCGCGGCGCGCGACTCGAGTCCGGGCTGGCGCCGCACGGCCGCGTCCAGCGCGTCGGCGCGATGGCGACGCTCTTCATGACGGACGAGCCCGTGCGCAACTTCGATGACGCCCAGCGCGCCGACACGGACCGTTACGGTGCGCTCTTCCGCCACCTGCTCGACCGTGGGATCTACCTCGCGCCCAGCCAGTTCGAAGGCATGTTCGTCTCGCTCGCCCACGGCGACGAGGAGATCGACCGAACCATTCAGGCCATTGCCGATTTCGGGTAGTCCGGCCGGTCGCGTCGGTGGACTCCTGGCGCGCGAAAAGTCCGCCGGGGAAGGACGCAGGCCGTGCGCGTGTCGGGTCACACGCGCACGGCCGAGGACACCGCCCGGTGGAACTTTGCAGCCGCCCAGGAGCCGCTGACGTGGCCGGTCGGGCTACCTATGCTGACCTCTGGGAGACGATCGCCGCCGACGCGGGGCAGGAGAGCGCCCTGTGGAACGCGGCGCTGCGTCAGCGCGAAGAGCAGGAGCGAGCTGCGGTCTTCTCGCTGCTCGGCGAATCGCGGTACGCGCTCGGGATCGAGACCATCTACGAGGGGTACCTCCTGCACTACGGCCGGACCCGCCTGTTTGCGCCCGAAGACCAGGATGCCGCCCTGCTCCTCGGTGACTACCTCTATGCACACGGGCTCGTGCGCATAGAGGAGGTTGGCAGCGTCGAGGCGGTCAGCGACCTGGCCGAGCTGATCGCCCTCTGCGCGTATCTGCGCGCGGAACAAATCGCTGGGGACGGGCCGGTCTGGGCCGCCACGGCCGTAGCCCTCGGCCGCGGCGAGCTCGAGGACGGCCGGTCGTCCCTCCGGTTGGACAACGATCCGAAGCCACTCGAGCGGCTGGCCCGGACCCGCGCCGGTGACGCGGCGGTCGACGAGGCGCTTGCGACCCACCGCGGACGCCTAGGTTAGAGTCACGCCGATGCTTGCCCTGCTCCAGTTGCTCGCCGCCGAGGACGCCGCGACCGAGGGCAAGAAGGTCATCACGGCCATGCTCATCGTCGGCCTGATCTTCGTCGGCGTGATCGTGCTGGGCGAGACCTCGCACTGGCTGCGCCACCGGCGCCGCTGACCCACACGTCCGCGCGAGCCTAGACTGACGCCGTGGCTCCGCCCGCAGACCTGCGTGCCTGGATCGCGCTCCTCGAACGCGAGGGTGAGCTCGTCCGAATCGCCACGGAGGTCGATCCCGAGCTCGAGATCACCGAGATCACCGACCGCACGGTGAAGGCCCGGGGACCCGCGCTGCTGTTCGAGAACGTCAAGGGCTCGCAGCATCCGCTGCTGATCAACCAGTTCGGCACCGAGCGCCGGATGTGCATGGCGTTCGATGCGCCGTCGCTCGATGCGGTGGCGACGAAGCTGACCGACGTCCTGGAGATGCAGCCACCCTCCGGACTCGTCGACAAGGTGCGCGGCCTGCAGAAGCTGAAGTCGATCGCCGACTCGCGGCCCAAGACCGTCCGGCGTGCGGTGAGCCAGGAGATCGTGCTGGAAGGGGACGACGCGTCGCTCGACCTCCTCCCGATTCAGACCTGTTGGCCCGAAGATGCCGCGCCCTTCATCACGCTTCCCGCGGTCATCACCAGCGATCCACACACCGGCACGCGGAACGTCGGCATGTATCGCATGCAGAAGCTCGGACCTCGCGCGACCGCGATGCACTGGCAGATCCACAAGGACGGGCGCGCCGACTTTCTCGCCACCGACGGGAGGATCGAGGTCGCCGTTGCCCTCGGCCTCGATCCCGTCACGTCGTACTCCGCGTCGGCGCCGCTCCCCAAACACATCGATGAGTTCATGCTCGCCGGATTCCTTCGGGGCGAGCCGGTCGAGCTCGTCCAGGCCAAGACCGTCGACCTCCAGGTTCCCGCGAACGCCGAGATCGTCCTCGAGGGCTACATCGACAAGGACGAGCTCACCGAAGAAGGGCCTTTCGGAGACCACACCGGCTACTACACACCGGCCGAGCCGTTCCCCGTCTTTCGACTCACGGCGATCACGATGCGTCGCGACGCGATCTATCCGTCGATCGTCGTCGGCAAGCCGCCTCAGGAGGATGCGTGGCTCGGCAAGGCGACCGAGCGCATCTTTCTGCCTGCGATCAAGATGACCGTTCCGGAGATCGTGGACTACGACCTTCCGGTGGCCGGCGCCTTCCACAACTGCTGCATCGTTTCGATCCGCAAGGCCTTTCCGGGCCACGCCCAAAAAGTCATGCACGCGATTTGGGGCCTAGGAATGCTCAGCCTCACGAAAGCAGTCGTCGTCGTGGACGAGTGGGTCGACGTGCACGACTACGAAGAGGTCATGTTCAGGGTGGGTGCCAACGTCGATCCGGCCCGGGACGTCCTCCTCACCGAGGGGCCGCTCGACCATCTCGACCATGCCCCGACGCGCCAGTTCTACGGTGGGAAGATCGGGATCGACGCCACGCACAAGGGGCCCGGCGAGGGCACCCGGGAGTGGCCGCCGGAGATCGAGATGACGCCCGAAGTCCAGGCGCTCGTCGACCGCCGCTGGCAGGAGTACGGGATCTCGCTCGACACCTCTGCAGGGAATGGGCGAATCCGTCAGAGTTCCGGCCCGTTGCGCCGATTGATACGTCGTTGACACACAGAACAGGGCGGGGATTGAATCCACTAGTGGTGACCCACGAGGGGGAGGCTCGGTGACTGAACCCCAGCACGGGGACCGCCGGCATTCCCCGGGCCCTTCGCTCTATCCGATCGGCTTTGCAGCGGGAGTGGCGTGCATCCTCGTCGGGCTGATCATCAACCCGATGGTGATCGTGCCGATCGGCGTCGTGATCGCGGTCGTCTGCGGCTTCCTCTGGGCCCGCGATGCGACGAAGGAGTTTCGCGGCGAGCCGGTCGCAGCGATCGAGCCTGAGCGCGGCGGCCCGCGCGAGTCCACCGACGCTCCCGCCATCCCTCCGGATCGGGGCGAGGCGGCGATGCCCGAGCCCGACCCCGGCGAGCGCTTCCCGCGCAACCGGTTCCTCGAGGGCGCGACGCTCGGCTTCGGCGCCGTGATCGGCGGTCTCGTGACCGTGCCCGCGGTCGGCTTCATGATCGTGCCGGCGTTCAAGGGGCAGGGGTATCCGAAGGTCGACCTGGGCCCGTTGGACAACTTCACCCCCGGGCAGTGGTTCGTGACGAAGTTCTTCATGCACCCTGAAGCTGGCGAGGTGTCGCACCGGACCGCATACATCCGCAACAACGGTCAACTGAACGGCAAGCCGAGCTTCACGATCATTTCGAACCGTTGCGCGCACCTCGGTTGCCCCGTCCAGCCGAACGGCCCGGTACAGGACAACCAGAAGAAGGACATCAACCTCCCGAAGGGCCAGCGGATCACGATGATCCCGGCGATTCCCGCCGGCGGTTACGGCTGTCCATGCCACGGCGGCCAGTACGACGTCGAAGGCAACCGCGTCTCTGGACCGCCGGTTCGCGCGCTGGACCGTTACGACTTCGCGATCGTCGACGGCCACCTCATCCTCGGTACGCCGTACAGCGTCTCGCACGTGAAGGGCGAGGGGAAGGACGCCCTGATCTACAAGTACAAGCTCACCGGACCCGGTGAGCACGTCGACGGCTGGGAGCAGATCCTCTACCCCCTGCAGCCGCCGCATTGATGGCCACCGCCGCGCGCAACAAGAAGTCCGCCCGGCGCCGCCAGTTGGAGGCTGCCATCAACTATCCGATCGACTGGCTCGAAGAGCGCTCGGGCCTGATCGGCGGGCTTCGTTACTTCCTCTTCCGGAAGGTTCCGGGAGATACAGGCTGGTGGCACACGCTCGGGTCCGCGACTCTGACGGCCTTCCTCGTGCAGGCGCTCACCGGCGTGATCCTGGCGATGTACTACAAGCCGGATCCCCAGAACGCGTACCAGTCGATCCAGCACATCACGAACGACCTGACTCTCGGCTGGCTCGTGCGCGGCATGCACAAGTGGGGCGCCAGCGTCTTCATCATCCTGATGTTCTTTCACATGGCGCGCGTGTTCCTGTTCGGCGCGTACAAGTATCCGCGCGAGCTGAACTGGATCATCGGCGTCACGCTGCTCGCGGTCGGAATGCTCGAGGGCTTCACCGGCTATCTGCTGCCGTGGGACCAGACCGCGTACTGGGCGACGGTCGTCGGCATCAACCTGAACGGGACGGCGCCGTTCCTCGGGCCGTTCCTGGCGGATTTCTTACGCGGTGGCGGCGAGATCGGCACCGAAACGCTTGCGCGCTTCTATTCCATGCACATGCTCCTCATTCCCGGCTTGATCTTCGCGCTGATCGGGCTTCACCTCTATCTCGTCATCAGGCTCGGCGTGTCGTCGCCGCCCTGGTCGCGCGAAGCTGCCGGCTCGGACTACGACGCCGACGAGCCTGCGACCAACGGACGGAGTGGGCTGACGCAGCCAGCGGCACGCAGCGGTTGGCGCCGCAACGGAGGTGACGACGTCTAATGGCGAGCACCGAAGAGTGGCGGCGCCAGTTTACGAAGTACAAGGAAGACGTCAAGAAGCGCGGGAAGCCGTTCTATCCGTACGCGATGTTCGAGGACACGATCATGAGCCTCGTCGTCGTCTCCGTGATCATCGGGCTCGCGTCCGTGTGGTACTTCACGTCCGGCGAAGATCCCAAGACGTGCGGCAGCGGCGACTCCTGCCTGCTCGGCCCGCGCTACTCGGATCCGGCAGATCCGGCGACGACGAACTTCGTCCCGCGTCCGGACTGGTACTTCTACTTCCTCTTCTACCTCCTGCGGATCTTCAAGTGGCCGGACTCGGTCATCCTCGGCACGGTCGGGATCCCGACGGTCCTGCTCATCATCGCGTTCCTGCTTCCGTTCATCGACCGGCGGATGGAGCGGCGGCTCACCCGGCGACCGGTCGCAATCGTCGGCGCGATCCTCGTCGTCCTCTCGATGGGCGTCCTGACCTACAAGGGGGCGACGGCGAAGGAGGCGCTCGCGAGCGAGGTCGTGCAGGCGGTGCCGACGTGGGCGCAGCGTCAGGGCTTCGCGGGCAATGCCGAGGCGATCGCCGGGGCGAAGATCTTCGCCAGCTCAGGTTGCACCGCGTGTCACACGTACCTTGGTACGGGCAGCTCGAACCAGGGCGCGCCCGATCTCAGCGCCGAAGGGAAGAAGGGGCGCAACAAGCAGTTCTTCATGCAATACATCCGCGACCCGTCGAAGTTCGGCAACAACGTCATGCCGAAGTTCGGCTTCAACGACCAGCAACTCTCCCAGCTGGCCGCGTTCCTCCTCGCCTCCAAGGGCCCGAAATAGGCCCGCGGTGCGCATCTTCCTCGGCATAACGGGCGCCTCGGGCGCTCCCTACGCGGCTCGGCTCGTCGAGGCGCTCGCGGGGGCCGACGTCGAGCTCGGCATCTGCTCGTCGAGCGCGGGCATCGAAGTGCTCGCAACAGAGCTCTACGGCAATCCGCGGCTGTCGCGGGACGAGACGCTCACTCGCCTCCTCGAGCACGCGCGTGGCGGAAACGTGACGGTCTACGAGCCGAATGACTGGAAGGCGCCGTACGCCAGCGGCTCGGCCAAGGTGGACGCCTACGTCATCTGCCCTTGCTCGATGGGCACCCTCGGGACGATCGCCTCCGGCGCGATGTCGAACCTCATCCACCGGGCTGCGTCGGTAGCGCTCAAAGAGGAACGGAAGCTCCTCGTCATGCCGCGCGAGACGCCGCTGTCTCTCATCCACCTTCGCAACATGCTCGCGATCAAGGAGGCAGGGGCGACCGTGCTGTTCCTCGCGCCGGGCTTCTACCACGGCTCCGAGACCGTCGACGACCTCGTGAACTTCATCGTGGCGCGCGCGCTGGATCAGCTCGGCCTCGACATCGAGGTCTCGAAGCGGTGGGGCCCCTGAGCACCGACTACCAATCGGGCCAGCTGGCACCGGACGCAGTCCGGCGCATGTTCGACCGCATCGCGCCGGTCTACGACGCCATGAACCGGACGATGACGGCGGGTCTCGATCGGCGCTGGCGCCGGTTGACGGCAGAGGCGGTCGTTCGGCCGGGCGACGACGTGCTCGATGCATGCTGCGGCACCGGCGATCTCGCGGTTGCCGCTGCTCGCGCCGGTGGACGGGTGACGGGTCTCGACTTCTCCGACCCGATGCTCGAGCGCGCGCGGCGCAAGGCGCCCGAGCTCGAATGGATCCGCGGAGATCTGCTGGAGCTGCCGTTCGGCGCTGCGGCCTTCGACGCGGCGACGGTCGGCTTCGGCGT
>VAXG01000016.1 GCA_005883355.1 Actinomycetota bacterium
CAAGCTGCGGCCGGCGGATCAGCAGGCTCTTTTCTCGCTGGCGCAGGCCGCCGACACGCTTCGCCAGACACCTGTGGCAATCCGTGCCTACAAGAAGCTCCTGAAGTTCAAGCTCGATCCGGCCACGGCAGCCCAGATCCGACAGCGGGTCAAGACCCTGCAGCAGTCGTCGTCCTCATCGACCGGCGGGGGTTAGTACCCCTCCCAGCAATGCGCGCCGGGCTCCGGCCCGCGATCACGCGGCGCCAGAGTCCACCCTCGCCCTTAGCAAGGCAGACCTGCCTTGCTGCGGTTGAGTGCGGCCTCTGGCTTGGTGCTCGCGACCCGGAACCTCGGCAGCATCACTGGCAGGGGCACTAAACTCCGCGCCGACGGGAAGAGCCCGCCAAGCGACCCGGGGGGACGATGAACTTCGACATCAAGACGGAGCAGCTGGGAGACGACGCCTACGTGATCGCGCTTGCAGGGGAGGTCGACCTGTACACCGCGCCCGAGTTCAAACAGCAACTCCTCGAAGTGATCGGCCAGGGCGGGAAGCAGGTGATCGTCGATTTCAGCGACACGACCTTCATCGACTCGACCACGCTCGGCGTGCTCGTCGGTGGCGTCAAGCGGTTGCGCACGAACGAGGGACAGCTCTCGCTCGTCTGCAGCGACCGGAACATCACGAAGATCTTCGAGATCACCGGGCTCGACCGCGTATTCACGATCTACCCGACGCGCGTCGAGGCTGTCGCCAACGTGAAGTCGGCCGACAGACCTCCGGCGTAGTGTCCACCCGCAGGTTTTCAGCCGCCGTCGGAGGGGTGGCTGTCATCCTGGTGCTGTCTGCATGCGGGACGGGCGGTTCGGTGGTCGGCAAGTCCGCCGACCAGACGAACGGCCGCAAGATCTTCCAGACCACGTGCGCGGGCTGCCACATCCTGGCTGCCGCGGGCTCGCAGGGGACGTTCGGGCCCAATCTCGACGCCGCCTTCGCGGAGGCCCGCTCCGAGGGTTACAAGGAGTCCGCGATCCTGGACATCATCCACGACCAGATCAAGTTCCCGGGCCAATATCCCGTCCGGACGAACGACCCCGATTTTCTCAAGGCGAACATGCCCGCAAACCTCGTCACGGGGCAGGACGCGATCGACGTTGCCGCCTACGTCGCTGCGAACGCCGGGGTTCAGGGCTTCGCGCAGGCTGCGGCAGTCAGCGGGACGAACGGAAAGCAGATCTTCCTCACGAAGTGCGGTGGTTGTCACACGCTGAAGGCCGCCGGGACGACTGGGACGACGGGGCCGAACCTCGACCTGCTCTCACCGCCTTTCCCGCGCGTCAAGAAGCAGGTGATCAACGGGGGCAGCATCATGCCGGCGTTCAAGGGTGTGCTCAACGATGCCCAGATCAACGCCGTCGCGAAGTACGTCGCCGACCACGCCGGCAAGTGAGCGGCTTGAAGTCCGGCTCGCGCTCCGCGCTCGCCATGACGTGCCGGGCCGAGCCCGCCACGGCGCCAGCTGGCTTTGACTGATCTCGAAACCTTCCGCCGGATCGGGGAGAATCGCCTTCCCGGGCTCATCGGAATCGAGGTCGACGAGATCGAGGCAGGCCACGTTCGCATGCGGCTCCCTCTGCGGGACGAGTTGCTCGCGCCGAACGGCTACCTGCACGCTGGGACCGTGGTCGCCCTGGCGGACTCGTCGTGCGGCTACGGCTGCATCGCGTCCCTTCCGGACGGCGCAACCGGCTTTACGACGATAGAGCTGAAGACGAACTTCCTCGGGACCGCGGTCGAGGGGATGCTCTCGTGTGAGTCGAGACTCGTCCACGGGGGCCGAACGACGCAGGTGTGGGATGCAGCGGTGACGAACGAGGCCGGCAAGAAGCTGGCGCTCTTTCGCTGCACGCAGCTCCTTCTCTACACCTAGCGAGCAGTCCTACTTGTCAGCTTCGGACGTCTTCTCGCTCTGCTTCGAGGTCGACGACGATGTGGGTGATCGGGACTGCGAAGCGTTCACGGGCTCGTTCTACCACGCTGCGCTCGAGCCAGTTCGAGCGGCCAGGTGGATGCGTGGAGATGATGATCTCGTCGGCTCCGAACGTTCGCAGGGCGTCCTCCATCGCCTGTATCGGGTCGCCGTCGCCGACCTCGCCTCGCGCTTCAACGCCCGCAGCCGCGAGCTGCACGAGGCTGGCGTCTAGGCGCTCCTGGGCCGCGGCACGCGCGCCATCCTCGTCCGATACCCAATGCTTGAGCGGTGAGTTCAAGGCCGGCGTGACGACGAGCACCTCCTCGCGAACGTCCAGGCTCTTCTCCAGAATCGCCGAGCGCAGGGTCTGGCCGCCGACCGTCTCGTTTGCGATCACGAGGATGCGGCGCTCGCCTGCTGCGTGCGGACGGGGCTCGGTCCTCGGCGGACGCTCTTCGCGCCGCGCCCGCGCCCACCAGCCGATCACCACGGCAGTCAGCGCGATGAACACTCCCAACCCGACCCACGTTCCGCCCGCGACCGAGGCGACGACGATCGCCCCGAAGTACACAATGGACGCGATCAGAAACCTGAACGCCTCGGCCTCGCTGCGGAGCGGGTTGAGCACGAATTAGAGAAGGTAGACGGTGGAGTACACGACGATCCACATGACGTCCACGAAGTGCCAGTAGATCCCTCCGATCTCCACTCCGTGGTGCTGCTCGGGGGAGAAGTGGCCGCGGAAGGCGCGAATCGTCATGAACAAGAGGATCGAGAGCCCGATGAAGACGTGCGCGCCGTGCAGGCCCGTCAGGCAGTAGAAGATCGTTCCGAAGGCTCCGTCGTGCGGGGCGAATCCGACACGTGAGTACTCGCGCGCCTGCGTCAACAGGAAGACGAGGCCCATCAGGAAGGTCAGCAGCAGGCCGGCCTGCAGGCCCGCGCGGTTTCCGCGCTTGATCGACTGCAACGCCCAGTGCATCGTGAAGCTCGAGGTCACGAGGATCGCGGTGTTGACTCCTGCGACGAACACCGGCAGCTCGAAGGGCGGCTGCGGCCACGGAATCCCGTTGACGACGCGGACGAAGAAGTACGCCGTGAAGAACGCGCCGAACAGCATGATCTCGGACGCGATGAAGAGCAGCATCCCGAGGATCGACGCGTTGACGCGCGAGCTGTGGTTCGCGATCGGCGGCCCATGATGGGCTTCGGCGTGGGCGGACACTAGACGGGAGCGCCCTTCTCGATTTGATCCGGTTGGAAGACGATGTGCTCGACCGGCAGCCCGGTTTCGTCGTGCAGCCGCTGCACGAGGTTCTTCCGGAGCCAGGGCGACCGTGACGGTGCGTACGTCGACACGATGATCTCGTCCACGCGCTCCTCACGGACCGCGTCCATCGCGGCCGTGAACGGGTCGGGGTGCGCCACCTGGCCATGTGCGTCGATGCCGTCGCCGCGCAGTTCGGCGAGCGCTCGCTTCAGCCGCCGCTCCGCCTCGGGATGCTCGGCCTGCGTCGGGTCGCTTTGCGGGGAGATGATCAAGAAGCTTGCATTGCCACGAGCGGCTCGCTCGCGGATCCGGTTCAGGAGCTCGTCGCCCACGACCGTTTCGTTCGCGAGGACGAGGACGTTCTTGGCGCCGGTTTCTTCGGCGATGTCGACCACGATGTGCTCGACCGGTATGCCTCCTGCCTCCTCGCGAATGCGATCCACGACGTTCTTGCGCAGCCAGCCCGACTTCTGCTGCGGATGCGTCGCCACAACGATCTCGTCCACCGGCGGCTCGAGCTGTGCGACCGCGTCGCGTACCGCCGTCACCGGATCGGACTCCACGACGAGTCCATGCGCAGAGATGCCCGCGTCCCGCAGCATCGTGAGCGTCCGGTCGAGTCGTCTCCCGGCCGCCGCGCGGCGCGTGTCCTCGTAGACGACGTAGCCGTGCTGGGGCTGGCTGACCGGTGCGAGAACCGTGACGCTGAGATCGGTCGAGCCCTTTCGGCGCTCGATCGCCTCGATGAGCCTGCGTCCCGTGACGGTTTCGTTGGCGACGACGAGAAGGTGCATCAGTGCCGCACCTCCTCTGTCTCGGTTGCGGCGCGGTCGCCGTTCAGGACGGCGTGACGTGCTCCTGGAACTCCGTACTCGTACGGGTTCCCCACGACCTGTGGGATCTCGTCGAAGTTGAAGACCGGCGGCGGCGACGAGACCTGCCACTCGAGAGTGAGCGCGCGCCAGGGATTCGCCTCGGCGGGAGCGCCCCGCCGCATGCTGATGACCATGTTGTAGAGAAACACGATCGTCGAGGCGCCGAGGAAGAACGACGCGACAGAGATGAACAGGTTCCAGTTACCGAACTGCGGTGCGTAGTCCGAGACCCGGCGGGGCATGCCCTGCGTCCCGATCAGGTGCATCGGGAAGAACGTCAGGTTGAAGCCGATGAACGTCAGCCAGAAGTGGAGCTTGCCGAGCTTCTCGTTGTACTGGTGGCCGGTCATCTTCGGGAACCAGTAGTAGATCCCGGCGAAGATCGTGAAGAGCGAGCCGCCGAAGAGCACGTAGTGGATGTGCGCGACGACGAAGTACGTGTCGCTGACGTGGATGTCGATCGGAACGGCTCCGAGGTAGATCCCGGAAAGTCCGCCGATCACGAACATCGAGACGAACCCGACCGCCCAGAGCATCGGAGTGGCAAAGTTGATCTTGCCTTCCCAGATTGTCGCCAGCCACGAGAAGACCTTGATGCCGGTCGGGACGGCGATCATCAGCGTCGTGATCATCATCGGCACGCGCAGCCACGGCGCCATGCCCGACACGAACATGTGATGCGCCCAGACCGAGAAACCGAGCACGAGGATCGCCATCAGCGACAAAGCCATCAACCGGTAGCCGAAGATCGGCTTGCGGCTGAACACGGAGATCACCTCCGACGCGATGCCGAAGCCCGGCAGCATCATGATGTACACCGCCGGGTGCGAGTAGAACCAGAAGATGTGCTGATACCCGAGCGGATAGCCGCCGCCGCCGACGTCGAAGAAGTGCGTGTGCATGACGCGGTCGAACATGACGAAGAACTGCGACCCGGCGATGAAGGGCGTCGCAATCACGACGAGCAGCGACGTCGTGAAGTTCGCCCACACGAGCAGCGGCATGCGCCAGAAGGTCATCCCCGGGGCGCGCATGGTGATGATCGTGACCAGGAAGTTGAGCGCGGTCATGATCGAGCTCGCGCCCGCCCACTGGACGCCCATGTTGAAGAAGATCGTGCCCAGGGGCTGATGGACCGATAGCGGCGCGTAGCCCGTCCACCCGGAGGCGAACGCGCCGCCGGGAACGAGGAAGCTCGAGAGCATCATGATCCCGGCGATCGGTAGCAGCCAGTACGAGAGCGCGTTCAGGCGTGGAAACGCCATGTCGGGCGCCCCCAGCATCAGCGGCACGACGAAGTTCGCGAGCCCGGCGAAGGCCGGAATCACGAACAGGAAGATCATCAGCGACGCATGCACCGAGAACAGCCCGTTGTAGGTCTGGTTGTCGAAGAACTGCATCCCGGGCTTGGCGAGCTCGGCGCGCACCAGCATCGCGAGCAGGCCGCCGGCGAGGAAGAAGAAAATCGTCGTCGCCAGGTACTGCATCCCGATTACCTTGTGGTCGGTGTTGACGCGGAAGTAGTCGCGCCAGCTGTAGGCGCCGTGCCCGGAGTGGTCCTCCGGCTCGGTCGGCGCACCGATGGAGTACCTCACCCAGTAGTCGAAGGCCCCGATGCCCGCAAGGAAGCCGATCGGTGCAGCTATCAGCGCACCGACGAGGACGATGATCTCGCCGAACCAGATCGGATGCCAGCCGCCCCACCAGCGGCAGAGGACGACGATTGCACTGCCGATGCCGAAGAAGAGCGGCGTCATCCACGCGGCGCGCAGGAATCCCGGGTAGAGAACGCGGCGCAAGCCGCCCGGGGGCGGCGGAAGGCCTTGCCGCACCGGACCCACGTCGTGGTGCTCGACGGCGGTGGTCATGACGTGCCCTTCTTCTCCGCCCACTTCTCGAACGCGGTCGAGTCCATGACCACGACCCGCGAGCGCATCAGTCCGTGACCGAACCCGCACAGCTCGGTGCAGATGACGGGATAGGTCCCGACTTTGTCGGGCGTGATGTGCAGCGTCGCGTGGATCCCGGGCACGAGGTCCTGCTTCTGCCTGAATTCCGGAACCCAGAACGAATGGATCACGTCCCTTGCGTGCATGGTGAGGACGACGGAGCGGTTGACGGGAAGTCGCAGCACGCTCGAGAGCTTGTTTCGGTAGCCCGGGTAGCCGTAGCTCCAGAAGAACTGCTGGGCATACACGTTGACCCGCAGTGGGTTGGCACCTGCGGCGTCGTCCTTGGCGAGGACGATCGCGCTGACAATCGCGATCGCTGTCACCAGAAGCGCGGGAATCGCCGTCCAGACGATCTCGAGCCCGGTGTGTCCGTGAATCGGCGGCCCGTCGGAATCGTCGTCCGGTTTGACCCTGAACTTCCAGACCGCGTAGACGATGACCGCGGTGACGATGGAGAAGACGAAGATGCAGATTCCGGTCACGAACCAGAAGACGAAGTCGATGCGGCCGGCTTCGCGGGACGCCGAGCTCGGCAGCCAGTCGGGTATGAGCGCGACGGCAGACGCGATGGCGCCGGCCAGGACGCCGATCACGATCAGCTGGACGATCGAGCCCCTACGCACGGACGTCGCGAATCTACTTGACGCGGCCCCGGTGCTGCAGCGGTTTCCGCCTTGGGCCGGGAGGGAACTTGGTGGCTGGAATCACCAAGGAGGTTAGATGGGACTCGGAGTCGGAATCTTCCTGATCGCCGTCGGTGCAATTCTGGCATTCGCGGTCAACAGCACGTCGGGGGCGGTCGACATTCACACGGTCGGCTGGATCCTGATGGGCGTCGGGCTGGTGAGCGTCCTGGTCGCCCTGATGTTCTGGCAGTCCTTCGGCGGCCCAGGGTACTGGACGCGTCGCCGGACGACGTACGTGGACGACGGCCCTCCGGCCGCGCCTCCGTACTAAAGGGAGAGCATCTAGACGAGGCGGCCCACGGGCCGCCTCGTTGCATCTGCGTCTAGGACTCCCGCTCGTCCTCGGGTGGCTTCTCCAGCGCGTGGCCACCGCCGAACATCCCTCTCAGCCAGCGCCGGAGCCGCCGCGAAGCGAAGGTCTCGTCGACTTCGCCGTGCGCCTCCGTCTCAGCGGGCTCGACCCGATCGTCGTCCGAGGACTCGGCCCAGACCACTGCGCCCATGCCTCCACCCTTGCACGGCGATGCCAGATTTACTAGTCGGGTGCGATCGGGAGCTCGGCTACGAAGGTCGACCCGCCGCTGCCGCTCGACTCGACCCAGATGCGGCCGCCCATCCGTTCGAGCAACTCACGGCTGATGTAGAGGCCGAGCCCGGTACCGCCGACCCCTCGCGTGAGGTCGGGATCGAGGCGGTAGAACTTCTCGAAGATACGGCGGTGCTCCGCAGGCGGGACGCCGAGGCCCTCGTCGTGAACGGCATAGCGAAGCTGCGGTCCGTCGAGGGTTATCTCGATGATGACCTTGCCACCCTCGGGTGAGTACTTCACCGCGTTGTCGACGAGGTTCGTCAGAACCTGGTGTGCCTTGTCCGGGTCCGCGGCGACCAGCGGAGCTTTCTTCGGCGCCTTGACCACGAGCTCGATGCTGGGAGGGATGTAGTGACGTGCCGCTTCGACGACGCTGCGGGCGATCTCGACGCCGTCGCACTTCTTGATGATGGTCCGCATCGTTCCCGACTCGAGCCGGCTCGCCCAGAGGATGTCGTTGACGATCCGTGCCAGCCGGTCGGACTCGCTCGCAATGACCTCCAGCAGACCCGTGCGTTGCGGTTCGCCGAGTGGGACGTCCTCGCGCCGGAGCGTCAGAGCAGCTCCGTAGATCGCCGCGAGCGGCGTGCGCAGCTCGTGCGACACCGTGGAGACGAAGTCCGACTTGAGCTTCTCCACCGCGCGCTCCGCCGTCAGGTCGCGGAACGCGAAGACGCTTCCGCCATCGAAGCCGACACCCGTGATCGACAGCCAGAGCTCGCGGCCGTTGATCTCGACCGGCTGGGTCTCGGGACGCGGCTCGCCACGCCTTGCGAGATCCGCGATCGTCTCCCACGACGAGAAGACCTCCATCGTGCTACGGCCCACCGTCTCGGCGGCGGCGAGGCCTGTGATCTGTGCCGCCGCCGGGTTCCACAGTCTGATGATCCCGCGCTGATCGACGAGCAGAACGCCGTCGGCGACGTGTTCGACGACGATCGCTGCGCGTGCGCGCTCCTCGGCCGCTCGATACAGGCGAGCGTTGTCCACTGCGACGGCAGCACGTCGCCCCAGGTGCTTCGCGAACTCGAGGTCGTCCTCGTTGTAGAGACGAGCGGGATCGGAGGACACGAGCATGAGCCCGCCGAAGGTGCGCCCGGCAGCCGTGAGCGGAACGACCATCGCCGACTCCATGCCGAGCTCGTGGAGGATCTCGTAGTGCGCGGCGTCCTTCGTGGAGGACGCTAGGAGCTCGTCAGAGATCGTTCTGTAGAGCACAGCCTCTCCCGTGCGCGCTGCGCGGCCCGTGCCTTCGTCTTCCTCGAGGTCGGGCGGGTAGAGGTCGCGTGACTTCGCGGCCCACTCCGACTTCGCCGGATCGGAATGCACGACCGCGATCCGTCTGAAGAGCCCGTCGTCGTCGAGGATGTCCACGGCGTACCAGTCGGCGAAGTTCGGCACCAGCAGCGAAGCGAGGCTTGCGAGGGTCGACTCGTAGTCGAGTGTGGACGCCAGTGTCTGGCTGGCTTCCGCAAGCACGGCCAAACGGGCTCCGGAGCGCTCGGCGGCCGCGAGGGCCTGCTCTAGCTCCGAGACGTCGGTGATCACGACGCCGACGCCGATCTTCGTGTCGTCGACGTCGAGAACCGGGTAGTAGCTGACGAGCAAGTTACGGATTTCTTGCGTTGTGGGCCCCGAGAGCTCCATTTGAAGGTCGAGGATCGGCTCGCCAGTCTCGAGCACCTGGCGGTGGAGCGGTTCGATCTCCGAGGCGAGCTCCTCGCCGAGCACGTCTCGAAGTGTGCGCCCGAAATGCTCGTCGCTCGGGAGCCCGTTTATCGCTGCCAGCGCTTCGTTCACACGGACGTAACGGAAGTTCGTGTCCATGAACGCCAGGCCGACAGGGGCCGTCGCAAAAACGGCGTCGACGACTGCGAGAGATTCCTGCGCCTCACGCCGTGAGCTCTCGGCCTCCCGAAACAGACGCGCGTTGTCGACCGATATGGCAGCGCGGCGCGCGAGATCCTGCGCGGTCGCGAGATCGGATTCCTCGTACCGCCTACCGCTCTCGGCGGAGACGAAAGTGATTGCGCCGAGAGCGCGGTCGCGGGCGACGAGAGGAACGCACATTGACGACTTCAACCCGAGCTCTTCCAGGATGTCGTAGAGCTCGGGCGTGTCCGCGGTCGCCTCGCGCAGCAGCTCGTCGGGAATCTCCACGAACAACTCGGGCTCTCGCGTCCGGATGACGTTCGGGACGCCATAGGGGGCACGAGGGTCCGGCGGATACTGCTCGGCAAGCTCGTGGGCCCAGCGCACTTTTTCGGGATCGACGTGGGCGACCGTGAGACGCTGGATCGATCCGTCTCCTCCGACCATGTCGATCGCGCACCAGTCGGCGAAGCGTGGGACGGCGAGCGCCGCGAGGTTGGCGAGCGTGGTCTCGTAGTCGAGCGAAGATGCGAGGAGCTCGCTCGCTTCGGCGACAAACCGCTGGTCCTCGGCCAGACGACGCTGTGCCTGGTAGAGCCCGGCGGTCCCGATCGCTGCCGCTGCGATGTTCGCCAGAAGCGACGCGGAGCTCTTCTCGGTTTCGTCGAACTGCCGCGGCTCGCGATAGTAGAGGACGAGCGTCCCGAGAATGCGGTCGCCGTAACGGAGGGGGAGCGCCATCATCGACCGCGTTCCCTCGGCGGCGTGCGCGTCGCGATGCTCCTGCGTCAGCCATTCGGTCCGCTCGATGTCCTCGGCGATGATCGGCGCGTCGAGAGAGACGGTGGCCGTGTTGCCACGAATCGCCGCCATCGCCCTCGCGACGTACTCGTCCGACAAACCCGACCGCGCGGCGACGCTCCAGATTCCACTGCCTTCGTCGTACTGCCAGACGGAGTACGCGTCGGCCGCGAGCGTCCTGCCGGCGAGGGCAAGCACCTCCGGAAGCATCTCCTCGACCTCGAGCGAGCCGAGGAGCCTCGAGGACGCCTCGAGCAGGAGCCGCAGCCGCGCGAGATCCTCGGCGTAGCGCCGCTCGGCGTCGTCTAGAAATCCAGTTTCGACGTGAGTCGCCAAAAGAACCCCCGAGTTGGGCGAAGCCCTCTGACATTACTCCGCGCATGGGCGTTTTCCTCATATTTTCCTCACAAGTGGGCCAGGAGCCCGGCACGACAGTCGCGTGGCTCGTCTCGCACGTCGCTCTCGCCCTATGGTCTTCGGCTACATGGAATCGGGAGTGGCCGGTGAGATCGATCGCGCACAGGTTCGGTTGGCCGAGCTGGTGGCCGCACTCTCGCTCGGCATAGACCTCGGGTTCGGGCAGCCGATGGAGCACGTCTTGCGCCAGTGCCTGATCGCGTTGCGGCTGGCCGAGGGAGTCGGGCTCGGCGAAGAGCAGCGCGCGGTCGTCTACTACTCGGCCCTGCTCATCAACGTCGGTTGTCACTCCGACGCCCACGAGCAGGCCAAGTGGTTCGGCGATGACATCGCTGTCAAGTCGATCAAGTACGACCACGAGCCGAGGAGTCTGCGGATGGCCGCCACGGGAATGAGGTTCCTCGGCTCGGGGCACCCACCGCTTCACCGCTTTCGGCTCGGGCTCGAGTTCGCGCTCTCCGGGCACCGCGAGGTGGACGGCATGATCGCCCACCACGCAGCCATCGCGCGAACTATGGCGGAGCAGCTCGCCCTGCCGGCGGAGGTCCTCGATGCCCTCGCCGCGGCGTACGAGCGCTGGGACGGACGTGGCTGGCCGGGTGAGCTGAAGGGCCCGGAGGTCCCGCTTGCCTCCCGCCTTGCGCACGTCGCCGAGTTCATCGAGGTCGCGAACCGCCTGGGTGGCGTCGGAGCCGCGAAGCAACTCGCGCGCGAACGGCGCGGCGGGGACTTCGACCCGGCGCTGGCCGACCTGGTCGAGGCCGAGGGCGAGGTCATCCTGTCGGGTCTCGAGACAATTGGAGTGTGGGATGCCGTCATCGACGCCGAGCCGGCGCTCGCCCGGGTGCTGGCGGGCGACTCCTTCGACGCCGCGCTCCTCGCGATCGCCAACTTCGTCGATCTGAAGTCCCCCTACTTCCTGGGCCACGGGCAAGCGGTCTCCGATCTCGCAGCGGAGGCGGGTGCACGGCTGGGGCTGGCAGAGGCGGACGTGCGACTACTGCGCCGAGCGGGTCTCGTGCATGGCCTCGGACGGCTCGGAGTCTCGAACGCCATCCTGGACAAGCGTGGACCGCTGGGCGCCGGCGAGTGGGAGCGCGTCCGTCTCCAGCCCTATCTGACCGATCGCATGCTGCGTCAGTCCGAGGCGCTTGCGCCGGTGGCCTGGATTGCCGTGCAGCATCGGGAGCGCCTCGACGGATCCGGTTACCCGCGTGGGCTCTCCGGAGCCGGGATCTCCCGCGAGGCGCGCATCCTCGCCGCCGCGGACGCCTACCAGGCGATGCGCGAGCCCCGTCCTCATCGGCGGGAGCGCTCCGCCGAGGAGGCCGCGGGCGAGCTGCGGGCCGACGTCAAGGCAGGCCGCCACGACGCCGATGCGGTCGAGGCCGTGCTCGGCGCCGCCGGCCACCGTGTCTCGCGTCGTCGTGGGGGCCCTGCGGGGCTGACGCCGCGCGAAGTCGAGGTCCTCCGGTTGCTCGCTCGCGGACTCTCAAACAAGGAGATCGCTGAACGGCTCGTGATCTCCCGGAAGACGGTCGCCAACCACGCCGAGCACATCTACGCGAAGATCGACGCCTCGACCCGGGCGGGCGCAGGCCTGTTCGCGATGCAGCACGGCCTCCTGCCCGAGGAAGAATTCTCCGCGGGCGTTCCGGTCTGAGCCGTTCAGCCGGCCTGCATCGCCTCAATGTTCTTCATCATGACCGCCTGCGTCTTGCGGAGCTCCTCGGCAGGGCTGAAGAGCACGAACTCGGTGCCGGCCTCGTGCAGCGCCGGGACATGACCCGGCGGCGTGTAGAAGGCGTCGCCGGCTTCGAAGACCTCTTCGCGATCGGCGTAGCGAAAGATCAGCTTGCCGCTGACGACATAGCCCCAGTGCGGGCACTGGCAGCGGTCATCTGGCAGTCCCTTCATGAGCGGCGTCGCGTCGATGTCCTCGCTGAAGGACGTGAAATTCACCGTGTACCCGTCGAGATCGTCGGACCGATCCACGACCGGACCAAACTCCCCACCTTGCGTCGCGCTGTCCCTCGAAACCTTCGGCATCTCCGTCGCCTCCTTCGTTTGGTTGCGGCTCACGCTAGACGCCGAAACGTTCCGCGTCATGAGGTGTTTGACCCATCTTTGGGCTCTGCGACGTATGCGCTGAGGGTGGTCCGAAGGCGTGCAGATTCAAGTCGGACGCCTTAGCCCAGGACGCCGCCACGCCGATGACGGCTTTGCCGGCGTCGGCTACCCGGGACCCGGATTCAAGCTCGAACGCGCGGAAGTCATCATGGCCGCAAAGCGGCCGGACTTCCGCGCGGAGTGGGCCGTGCAGGGATCGAACCTGCGACCTTGGGATTAAGAGTCCCCTGCTCTACCAGCTGAGCTAACGGCCCTGAGCGGCAGCGAAGTGTAGCGCTCAAAAAAAGCCTCGAAGTCATCATGGCTCGGCCGTAAGGCCGGCCGGACTTCGAGGCGGTGAGTAGCCTTGTGCGCGCATGAGTGCAGACGTTGCCATCGTGGGCGC